>BDTA01000084.1 GCA_002897935.1 bacterium BMS3Abin08 | reverse complement strand
GCCGAAGAGGTTGCAGGTGTGGAGATCGATCTGATGGGTAAGACCTCCAAATACCTCGTAGGGTTCATGATCGCCGCCATTACCCTTGAGATCCTCGACCTCATCTTCAGGGGATATACGGCTGTGAAATCCTGGGATATACTCCGCTCGGTTATCTATGGAAAGGACTTCGTGGACATCTTTATCCTGCAGTATACATTCGGCAATCTGTTACCCTTTACCCTGCTGCTCCTTCCAAGGCTTACGGTCAGGCGTCTAACTGTGGCGCTAAGCCTTGTCCTTTTCGGCGTTTTCATGATGAGATGGAATGTTGTGATCGGGGGGCAGGCGTTTTCCCTCACCTTTGCCGGGTATATGCACTATAAAATGCCCTTTATCCCTTACAATCTTGAAACCTTCAAGGAAGGTTTTTTTGGCGCCTTTATCGTTGGTATAATGCCCTTTGTCCTCTTCTGGGGGATAAACAAGCTGACCCCATCCTTGAAGTTTAAATAGACTGTTGTCACCCGGCAGGCTTTACCTTCTGCCGGGTGACCTTTAATACCCGTAATACCCTTTTTATTGAGGGTTCTTTCTGGCTTGTATGCTCAGATGGTCCCCGGTATTGCAATATGATGGAGAGCGCTGCCATGACGGGATCTTATAAAATGGGATCTTATAAAGAGGTCGCAGGGGTAACAGAGGATTGTATCCTTTCAGACAGCGAGGACCCTGGGGATGAGTAATGACAAGGACAGAAAGTTCTGGAGGCAGCTCCTTGACGCAAGCACCATTCCGCTGAACCTGGTGATAGCCACTTTTGTCGGTCTCGCCATAGGCTATGGTCTTGACAGCCTTCTTGGTACTTCCCCTTATCTAACCATTGTTTTTCTCATATTTGGTATAATTGCAGGGTTCAGGGAACTTTTCCGTTTTGCAAGGAAACAGTCAGATGGATATGATAAGAAGGATAAATAGGCAGTCTTTGTTTGTCGTCATTCCGCTTGCCGCAATTTCGGCTTTTATAGACTGGAAGCGCCTCCCCGCAAGCATCCTCATTGGCGGGGCGCTCGCACTTGCCAACCTGAAGGGGCTTCACTGGGGGGTAACGGGTCTTCTCAATCCTGAAGAGGGAAAAGAGGCAAAGGGGAAGCTCGTCTTTTTCAGCATGTTCAGGCTGCTCATCGTCTTTGCAGTGCTTGCAATCCTGATTTATCTCAGGCTGGTAAATGTTATAGGTCTTCTTGTCGGGCTGACGGTTGTGTTTTTTCTGTTAATAAAAGAAGGGCTTAAAGAGGCAAGAAGACTCTAAATCCTGATTAACACAAGGTTCCATAGCGTGAGCTGCCGTTACCAAAGGCGGCTGAAACAGTATGAACGGGTTCAGAGCCTGCCCTTAATTCATTTCAGGGATGGCAATTCCGGACAGGCCCCCGTAGCAGCATTGCATGGAATCAGCGGCTTATAGTTGGGAGCCTCGCTATCGTGCCGCATTTGAATGCCCGGACCTCTGCCCGGGCACTGATTAACCGGTTAACCCTATTTCCCAAATTCACTATCAATTGCTGTCTTGATTGCGTTGATTGATTTTCCTTGTTTATAAAGCTGGGCTGCCCTCAGGGCCTCCTGTTGGCAGAGTAGTCACCCGGCTCCGTGGGTCTCGGCAAAACAGCTCTTCAGACTCTTATGGTTAAATGGAGGATCATCACAGTAGCAGTAACAGTAAACCTGGTCCAGTACCTGGGGATATGCCTTGGCAGCTGCATAGGCTGAACGGGTCATACCGGTAAACTGGGAGGGATCGAGGATAGGACGGGTTTCGCCTCCCTGAACGGTAAAGGAGTTCTTCTTAACCTCGCTCTTGCCGGTAGGGATCTTGCCCGAGACAAACAGAATAAGAACGACCACTGCAGCGGTACCTGCAATCCACATCCATGTATTTTGTTTCTTCCGGCCGATCTTATCGGCCTTTTTCTTTTTTGCCATAGACTACCTCTCTTTCAGTCCATAGAAGTTTTATACGCCCCGTCGGGAGTAAAAGCCTAATCTCAGTCAGACTTTTATGATAAAAGAAAAATATGAAGAAAATATGAATCATGAGAGGTTTTTTTATCCCTGCTTGCGAAAGGGCAGGGGTTCATGCACCCATTGACCCGGGATGGAATAAACCCTGATATTGCAAAAAAACGCACAAATCTGTTAAATTTATGTTTATTTTGTTTCCGGGAATATTCTAAATGAAAGACCTTAAAAAGCTACGGGCAGAGATTGACGGGATTGATGAAAAGATCCTTGACCTTCTGAACAGAAGGGCGGATGCCGTTCTGAAGATTGCAGATATCAAAAGGGGAATGGATGAAAGCTTCTATGTCCCGCACAGGGAGCGCGAAATAATTGAGAGGCTGAAGAGGCTGAACAGGGGTCCCTTTCCAAATGATGCCCTGAGGATAATCTTCAGGGAAATAATCTCGGCGTCCCTTGCCCTTGAAGAACCGCTCAAGGTCGCCTGCCTGGGACCGCTTGCCACCTTTACACACCTCGCTGCCCAGAGACACTTCGGTTCATTCGCAAAGATCATCCCCGTGGAGAGCATAAAGGATGTTTTCGAGACGGTGCTTGAGGGGAAGGCAGACTATGGAGTAGTGCCTATCGAGAATTCCAATGAAGGGGTGGTCAGCTACACCCTTGATATGTTCATGGACATTGACCTGAAGGTCTCGGCAGAGATAATGCTTGAGATAACCCATAACCTCCTTTCAAAGAGCGGGGATATAAAGAGCATTGAGAAGATCTATTCCCATCCCCAGGCTATTTCCCAGTGCAAACGCTGGCTTGAGAGGAACCTCCCCGACAATGTAGCGCTTGTAGATACTACAAGCACGGCAAAGGCAGCGGAGCTTGCTTCGAAAGATGAAAGTGGGGCAGCCATAGCCAGTGACCTTGCCGCAAAGATGTATGACCTGAAGTTTGTAAAGAGGAGCATTGAAGACAACAAGAACAACTACACAAGGTTCCTCGTCATTTCCGACGAGTTTCCTGCGCCCACGGGCAAGGACAAGACCTCCGTTATGCTCTCCATAAAGGACAAGCCCGGCGCCTTGTTCGAGGTTCTTACGCCGTTTTACAGGGAGAAGTTGAACCTTACAAAGATAGAGTCGAGGCCGTCGAAGAGGAAGGCCTGGGAGTATATCTTTTTCATCGACCTTGAAGGGCATATACATGAGAAGAATGTGAAGAAGGCCCTCAAGGCTATTGAGAAATACTGCATTTTTCTGAAGGTGCTCGGTTCATATCCTAAAACGGAAGTGATGAATAAAGGGATTGAGGAGTTATGATTAAACCGCCGGAACATATCAGGGCGATAAAGCCCTATTTGCCAGGGAAGCCTGTTGAGGAGCTTCAGCGGGAACTGGGGATAAAGGAGGCGGTGAAGCTCGCTTCAAACGAGAACCCCCTCGGCCCCTCCCCAATGGCATTGGAGGCATTGAAAGGGAAGCTCTCCGGGCTTAACAGGTACCCCGATGGAAGCGGGTTTTATCTTAAAAGGGAGCTTTCAATGAGACTCGGTGTCGATGAGGATGAGATAATACTCGGCAATGGCTCAAACGAGCTTCTTGATATTGCAACAAGGACGTTCATGACAACTGAGGATGAGGCTGTTATGGCAAACCCTTCATTTGTCGTATATCCCATGGCCGTTCAATCTATCGGTGCGAGGTCGGTCCAGGTATCCCTTAAGGATTGGAGGCATGATCTCAGGACGATGGCGGAGTCAATTACAGAGAGGACAAAGATTGTCTTTATAGCCAACCCCAACAACCCTACCGGGACAATAAACCATAAAGATGAATTTCATGAATTCATGTCACAGCTACCCGAAGGGGTGCTGGTGATCGTTGATGAGGCCTACTATGAGTATGTCCGGGACAAGGGATATCCGGACACCCTGGAGTATTTCAGGGAAGGAGGGGATATACTGATTTTAAGGACCTTTTCAAAGGTCTACGGGCTTGCAGGATTGAGGATTGGTTACGGGATAGCAAAGAAGGAACTGGTGACGGAGATAAACAAGCTCCGTGAACCATTCAATACAAACACACCGGCCCAGGCGGCAGCCCTTGCATCACTGGGTGATTCTGATCATATCCAAAGGTCGGTAACCATTAATGAAGAAGGCAAATCATACCTTTACGGGGAATTTGAAAGGCTTGGGATGGATTATGTTCCCACGGAGGCGAACTTTATCTATGTTAAGCTGAAGACCCCTTCAGCCTCTGAACTCTTCAGCAGGTTGCTGAAGAAGGGGGTTATCATAAGACCGGTGGGGCCGGATGCCGTGAGGATAACGATAGGGCTTCCCGAAGAAAACAGTATTCTTGTAAAGGCTCTTGAAGAGGAGCTCGTTCCTTAATTCTACCGAATAGGCCGGCCCGATCCCGAAATGATTGTTGATCATTCCCGTGCAACCAGTTAAAACCAAAAGAGGAGGATTTCATGGATATAATCGTATTAAAACCCGGAGTGACCGATGACGACATCCGTCATGTTGTAAAGAGGCTTGAAGGCAAGGGCCTTAAGGCTAATATCTCAAAGGGAACGGAGAGGACAATTATCGGTGTAATTGGTGATACGTCGAAGGTTTCGGAGGATGAGGAAAACGCGATAAAGGCGATTGATGCCGTTGAAAATGTTATGCGTATCATCAAACCCTACAAGCTTGCAAGCAGGGAGTTCCATGGAGCCGGCACTGTAATAGAAGTAAAGGGCAAAAGAATAGGTGGTAAAAAGATACAGGTAATGGCCGGCCCCTGTGCAGTTGAGAACAGAACGGTTGTTCTTTCAATTGCCGGCAAGGTCAGGGAGGCCGGGGCCTCTTTTATCCGCGGCGGTGCCTTTAAGCCAAGGACGTCTCCATATAGTTTCCAGGGCCTTGGTGAGGAGGGGCTTGAGATCCTTGCCGAGGCACGCGAGAAGACCGGTCTTCCCGTTGTCACGGAGGTCATGGATCCCAGGGATGTGGAGGTTGTTTCGAGATATGCCGACGTCATCCAGATCGGCGCAAGGAACATGCATAACTTCAGGCTTCTTCTCGAGGTCGGTGAGGTCAAAAAGCCCGTCCTGCTTAAGAGGGGGCTTTCTGCAACCATAAAGGAATGGTTGATGGCAGCCGAATACATCATGTCCAGGGGAAACCATCAGGTGATGCTGTGTGAGCGGGGTATCAGGACCTTTGAGACCGCCACCAGGAATACCCTGGATCTGTCGGCGGTCCCGATATTAAAGCAGCTCACGCATCTTCCCGTGATTGTGGACCCAAGCCATGCCGTGGGCAAATGGGATCTCGTTATTCCCATGGCACGTGCATCGGTTGCCGCAGGCGCGGACGGGCTCATGATCGAGGTCCATACAAACCCCGAGGAGGCCCTTTCAGATGGAGAGCAATCTCTCAAACCCGACATGTTCAGGCAGATGATGGATGAGATCAGGGCGGTTGCAGCGGCTGTCGGCAGAGAGGTCTGATGGGGGAGGTTGCTTTTAACAGGGTAGCAATTATAGGTGTCGGCCTGATCGGGGCAAGTATCGCCCTTGGCATAAAGAGGCGCGGACTTGCGAGAGAGGTCGTCGGATCCGGCAGAACCGAGGAAAACCTCCGGCGTGCCGTAGAGAGGGAGATCCTTGACGGTTACTCCATTAATCATAAAGAGGCTGTAAAAGGCGCTGATCTGGTGGTTCTTGCAACCCCTGTGGGACGGTTTGTTGAGATTACGAAGGACATTTCCGGTTCACTGAAGCCCGGTTCGCTACTGACGGATGTGGGGAGTGTGAAGGGGAGCATTGTCCGGAGGATTGAAGAGGTTGTTCCTGATGGAGTGAGGTTTGTGGGTTGCCATCCCATTGCCGGTTCCGAAAGGTCCGGGATTGATTACGCATCCGGGGACCTCTTTGAAGGGGCCCCTGTGGTCCTGACACCGACAGGGGATACCGCAGCCGATGCACTTTCAAGGGTCGGGAAGTTCTGGGAGGCGCTCGGTGCGGTAGTGACAAGGCTTTCACCTGAGGAGCATGACCTCGTTTTTGCGCTTTTAAGCCATCTTCCGCACCTTGTTTCCTATGCCCTTGTGAACACCCTTTCAGATACAGATCCGGATTATATCAACCTGTCCGGGAGCGGATTCAGGGATACCACGCGCATTGCACTCAGTTCACCGGAACTCTGGACAGAGATAAGCCTTTATAACAGGGACAACCTCCTGAGACTGATTGAGAGCTTCAGGAAGGCCCTTGACGATATAAGGGATGGGCTCGTAAAGGGAGACGCCGAACATCTCCGGAGACTCTTTGAGAATGCAAGGGACTTAAGGAAGAGGATGGAAAGGGATGACTGATGACAGGAATATCGAATTAAGGAAGAGCGGACCTTTAAAGGGAGAAATCATCCCCCCGCCTGACAAGTCAATATCTCACCGCTCCATGATCTTTGCCTCGGTAGCTGATGGTGTCAGCAGAATCAGGAACCTCCTGAGGGCTGCTGATACCATCAGCACGATGAATGCAATGCGGGCTCTGGGGATAGATATAGACGACAAAGGGGAAGAGATAATGGTTGCGGGGAAGGGACTCTATGGCCTTAAAGAGCCTGAAGATGTAATTGATTGCGGAAATTCCGGGACCACCATGAGGCTTCTCACAGGTCTCCTCTCCGGGCATCCCTTCCTGAGTGTTCTGACTGGCGACGACTCCTTGAGAAAGAGGCCGATGAGCCGGGTGATTTCACCGATGAAGGATATGGGGGCGGAGATTCATGCAAGGGGGGGTGATTCATTTGCCCCGATTGTAATAACAGGGGGGGGGCTCAGGGGTATGGACTACACGTCCCCTGTGGCGTCTGCCCAGGTCAAGTCCGCCATACTCCTTGCAGGGCTCTATGTGGAAGGTGAGACCACTGTCAGGGAACCACATAAGTCCAGGGACCATACGGAGAGGATGCTGACGGCCATTGGTGCAGACCTCTCGGTAGAGGGTCTCAGGGTGACAATAAGAGGGGGAGCAAGGCTTGGACCCATGGATATTTCGGTCCCCGGGGATTTTTCTTCAGCTGCCTTTTTTATGGCTGCCGCTTCGATGGTCGGGGGATCCGAGGTGTTGATCAGGAATGTGGGGGTAAATCCGACTCGAACGGGGTTGATCGATATTATGAAGAGGATGGGAGCAGGCCTGAAGATCCTTAATGAACGGGATGTATCGGGAGAGCCCGTTGCGGATATTCTCTGCAGCTATACAGGTCTGCTTAATGCCGTTGAGACAGGGCCGGAAGAGGTTCCCGCGATGATAGACGAATTTCCGATTTTGGCGGTTCTGGCAACACAGGCCCATGGGACCACCCGGATCCGCGGTGCCCGGGAGCTGAGGGTCAAGGAGTCGGACAGGATAGCCGTGATGACGGAGGAACTGCGCAAGCTGGGGGTTGAAGTGAAGGAGTACCCGGACGGTATGGATATAAATGGGCCCGTAAGGATGAAGGGCGCTGTTGTGAAAAGTCACGGGGACCATCGTGTGGCAATGTCACTCTCCATTGCAGCACTGGCAGCAGAAGGTGTTACAACCATAAAGGGTGTCTCAGCGGTAGATATCTCCTTCCCCGGGTTTTACAGGACACTGGGTGAACTCTCCCAATCACTTTAGGAGCGGTTTCTTGTCTTTCCGGAATGACGGGAAAACGACAACTGCTCGATTTTATACACAGACACTAATGTCGCGTCAACTCTCAATCGTCATTCCGGCTTGTCCGGAATCGTTCTTTGAGAAGAATTCCCGACGCGCTTCACTTGCGGGAATGACAAATAACTGCAGTTTATACACAGAGTCTGATTAAGTTCGGGAAATCTAATAAAAACAATGAGTCATGGATCAATAGAAGAGTTCAAATCTTCTCATACGTATATTAATGAGGAGCCCCACGGAGATAAAATTGCTGAGAAGAGCCGTTCCTCCATAGCTGAAGAAGGGGAGAGGGATCCCCACTACAGGCATAAGTCCCATTGTCATACCGATATTGATTGTCAGATAAAGGAGGAACATTATACTGATACCGGTCGCTATCAGGGTTCCGAAGAGGTCCTTTGCGTAATATGCGGTTTCCAACCCCCTGATTATAAGGATCATATAGAGGAGCAATAGAATAATCGATCCAAAGAATCCCCACTCCTCGGCAAAGACGGAAAAGATAAAATCGGTATGCTTCTCCGGCAGGAACCTGAAGGGGCCCTGTGTACCCTTCAGATACCCTTTTCCAAAGATCTTCCCGGACCCTATGGTTATCTTTGATTGTTCTATCTGGTATCCGATTCCTCTGGGGTCCACCCCCGGATCGATGAATGCCATGAGGCGATTCTTCTGATACCCCTTCAGCCCGTGCCATAAGACGTTTCCAAGAAAGGGAAGGACTATGAGGGTTATGATTATCCCACCTATTATTACCTTCCTGTGGACACCCCTCACGATCGTCTGCAGGGTTACGATAACAAGGAGCACAAGAGCGGTTCCGAGATCGGGTTGTAAATAAAGAAGAAAGAAAGGTACAAGACCATAGAGGAGGAAAAACATGGATAGATTCGAGAATCTCAGAGGAGAGCCTTTGGTTGCAAGGAATCGTGCAGTGACCAGTATGAGTATGATCCTGAAGATTTCAGAGGGCTGGAAACTGATCGGTCCAAGGCTTATCCATCTCTGCGCCCCCATCCCCGTATGTCCCGATACAATGGTCAGGAGAAGGAGGAGGATGCCAAAGGCGTAGATATGGTAGGTGAACCTGAGGATTCTGTTGTAGTCAAAACTTATCACTACCAGCAACATGATCAAGGAGAGTACAAGCCATACAGTCTGTCTCAAATAGAACTTCGGCTGAAATGTATCAATAACGGGACGTGTTGCGCTGTATATCGTCATGATACCCAGTATTGTGATTATTATGGGGATTGAAAGCAGTATCCAGTCAATCCTTTTAAGTCTCTTTATGGTATTAACAAAAAGATTTCCGTACATGAGTTTAAATCCTTGATATCATAGTTTGCCTTACGGTTACATAAAAAACGATGGTTCGTTCGCAAAAAGTTAAAAACACTTTATCAGTCCGTCATTCCGGCTTGTCCGGAATCGTTTCTGCAATATTCTCGTATAAACCACTAAATGTCGGATTGCTTTGTCTAATAAGAGTCTGTTTATAAATAACAGTCATTAGTCATTCCCGCAATCCCGAACGCATTCGGGAGTCGGGAATCCTTCTTAAAGTAACGATTCCGGACAAGCCGGAATGACATTGTTACGTTTTGGTTAATGTCAAGTTGAATTTTAAGCCTCCCTTCAACTAAAACAGAAAGAGCCTAACCCATATCCAAACACGGGGAGAAGCGCATCAATATGAAATTTCAGCAAATTCATAGGAGGCTGTCTGTATTGCACGTCTTTTACAACAGATCCTGAACGGATTATTTTTCTCCGTCAAGGTATGCCTCGATGGTTTCCTTGGCTATCGGAGCTGCTGCGGTCCCTCCATGCCCTCCATGCTCGACAAATACCGAGAGCGCTATCTCGGGGTTTTCCGCAGGTGCATATGCCACGAACCATGCGTGATCCTTAATAAGGTTCCTCCCGGTGTTCATATTGTGCTCAGGTAATCTGACCACCTGTGCGGTTCCCGTCTTGCCGGCAATAAGGTACTTGTCGGATCTTGCGAGCCTGCCCGTTCCTCTCGGGGAATTTACAACATCTATGAGAGCGTTCTTCAGAATCTTCAGGGTCTGTGGTTTGAAGGAAAGCTTGGCAATAGGTTCGGGGGTTCCGGAGTCCACGGTAAGGGATGGCCTGAAGACCTTCCCGTCGCTTGCTATGGCGGAAATCAGAAGGGCTACCTGTGCGGGGGTGAGGGATACATATCCCTGCCCGATTGCGGCGTTGAATGTATCGCCGAGATACCATGGTTTTCCTCTCGACTGTCTCTTCCATTTGGTGCTTGGGATCAGACCGGCCCTTTCTGCCGAAAGGTGGACCCCGGGCGGCCTGTCAAGTCCAAGGGCCTGTGCGTACTTGGCGATCCTGTCTATACCGAGAAGCCTGCCGACCTCATAAAAATAGACATCACAGGATTCCACGATTGCCCTCTTAAGCGATATGAGCCCGTGACCCCCTTTCTTCCAGCATCTGAACGTCCATTTGCCCACATGGATTTGACCGGTACAGTATACTTTGAAGTTTTTAGATATTACACCTTCTTCAAGACCTGCAATTGCAGTTATCAGCTTGAAAACCGAACCAGGTGGATAACGGCTCTGAAAAACCCTGTTGAGGAACGGATGTCCCGGCTGTCTGATGTAGCGCCTCCACGTATCAGGGGAGATTCCCCTGACAAAGAGATTGGGGTCGAAAGAGGGCAGGCTGACGAGGGCAAGGATCTCGCCGTTTTCAGGGTCAAGGGCAAGCAAGGCGCCGGATCTTTTCTTGAATGCCCTCTCTGCCGCAATCTGGGTCTTGATATCGATGCTCAAGTGTATATCCTCACCCCTCTGAGGAGGCACTACCTTGAGGGTATGTAACTGCCTTCCAAGGGCATCAACCTCGATATACCTTATGCCGGGTTTCCCCCGCAATCTCTCATTAAAGAGCGCTTCAACCCCCCACCTGCCGACGTATGTTCCCTTTGGCGAGTCGTCGTAGCTCCCGGTTTTCATCTGCTCATCCGAAGGTCTGCTGAGATAGCCGATGAGGTGGGCAGCGGTACTGTTGTATGGATAGTCTCTTATTATTTCGGTTTCAATAATAAGACCGGGAAAGTCTGCCCTCCGTGCCTCGATTTTGGCGACCTCCTCAAATGTCAGCCCCCGTTTTAACGGTATTGGTTCAATTGAGTGTGTTTTTTTGTGGATAATTTTTTCTGACAGATCTTCAACGGGTACTTTAAGGAGTGCCGACAGCTCCGTCATATTGATCTCTTTCTGGGTTGGTTCAGGCAGGAGGGAGGCCACAAAAAAGGGGGCGTTTTTGACCAGCGCCTTACCTTTCCGGTCGTATATTATACCCCTTGGGGCGGGGATCTTTACGATGGAAACCCTGTTCCTTTCAGAGAGTTCCCTGAACTGATCCCCTTTCAGTATCTGTAACTGCCAGAGCCTCAGGACAAAGGTGAGTATTACAATAAATGTGATAAAGGCAAGTGCCTTTATCTGTTTTTCTTTATCTTCCATCTTCCGGTTTAATGAAGCTTCCAAATGGACTTATGATTATGGCCCTCAGGAGGGCAAAGATCAGAAAGTGTTTGAGTGTAGTGGGTTGGTCTGAAAAAATTGCAAGGGAGATAAACTGTATCGTATCATCGATCAGACACAGCCCAAAGAGGGATATCATTCCGAGGGCGGGTCTCCAGATAAAGAATCCCCCCCTGATGTAGGATGCTGCTATGCCGAGCACCCCTTTAGAGAGGAGGGCCGGACCTATTATGCTACCGGAAAAACTGTCTTCAAGGAAACCGATCAGCGCCCCTGTAAGAAGTCCTTTAAGATAGCCTTTCTTAAATCCAACGTAATAGACCGGTAGGATCAAGAGATTAAGCTTGAACTCTCCTACGGAAAAAACCGACTGGATAAGAAATAAAGCCGATATACTAAATATGTAAAGTAATGTCTTCTTTGCCTTTACCATGTTCAGGTCCTCTTTTTAAGTACAACTACCTCTTCAAGTTTCTTTTCATCAACTACCGGTCTTACTATAATAGACTGGAAGAGTTCGTCTCCCGGGTCTATTCTAAAAATGATGCCCACGGGAATACCCGGCGGAAAGATTCCGTCGAGTCCTGAAGTGACGAGAAGAGTCCCGGCCTTTACCTCCTCCTCGGTTGAGATATATTTAAGGGTGCAGAGACCGTCACCACGTCCGGACAAGATTCCCTCCAGTCGCGAGTCCTGTAACCTCACCGATGCGGAAAACCCTACATCCGTAATAAGCAGAACCCTGGAAAAAGAAGACATTACCTCGATAACCCTGCCGACAAGACCTTCAACGTTTCTGACCACCATATCCCGTTCTATACCCCCCCTGCTCCCCTTGTTGATAACAATCGTCCTTGGCCAGATCCCTATTCCCGAGGATATGACCCGTGCAGTCGTTACATACTCAGGGGTCGTTGTCTTTATTTCAAGCAGTTTTGTCAATCTCCGGTTTTCCAGTACCAGTTCAAGGTTCATTTCTTTAGAAAGCCTGAGTGTCCGGAGTTCTTCTTCAAGTTCAAGGTTTTTTTCCCTGAGATTCTTAAAGTCCCTTATGGGACCGGTAACGGCATTCCAGGCAAATTGAAGTTCTCTGTCTGCAAAGTATAACGGGTACTTTAGAATCGACACGGGCTTTAGCGGTCCGCGCGTACTCTGAAAGGTCATCAGGACGAGGGAGAGGAAGATGAGAAGGAAGAGGGCAATGATCCGTTTGTCTAACATTTCAGGCGGTCAATTGATGGATATCCGCTGGAGGAGGTCTATCTCACCCAGCATCTTGCCTACCCCCCTGACAACGGCCGTTAGAGGATCCTCTGCAACTATGACGGGTAACCGGGTTTCTTCCTTTATCAGCAGGTCAAGCCCCTTCAGTAATGCCCCCCCACCGGCTATTACAATCCCCTTGTCAACAATGTCCGCTGCAAGTTCCGGCGGGGTGTTTTCAAGGGTGACCTTGATTGTATCCAGAATTACGGTAACGGGTTCCTTCAGCGCCTCCCTTATCTCTTCTTCGTTTATCAGAACTGTCTTGGGTATGCCTGAAACCATATCCCGTCCCTTGATCTCCAACTCCAGCTTTTTGTCATCAACAGGATATGCCGAACCGATCTCCATCTTGATCTGTTCAGAGGTCCTCTCACCTATCATAAGGTTATATTTTCTCTTGATATAGGCAAGAATGGTCTCATCCATCCTGTCACCGCCTACCCTCACGACCTTGCTGTAAACAATACCTTCAAGGGAGATCACGGCGACATCGGTTGTACCGCCACCGATATCAACAATCATATTGCCTGTCGGCTCACCAACGGGTAAATCGACTCCAACAGCAGCAGCCATTGGTTCTGAAATCAGGTACACATCCCTCGCACCTGATGCCTGGGCGGCGTCTTTTACAGCGCGCTGTTCTACCTGAGTTATACCTGAAGGGACCCCTATGATCACCCTCGGGGAAACAAAGCTCTTCCTGTTATGAACCTTTGTAATGAAATACTTGAGCATCTCACCTGTGGCGTCGAAATCAGCGATGACACCATCTTTCATGGGACGTATTGCAGTTATGTTTGCAGGTGTCTTGCCAAGCATTCTTTTTGCATCTGCACCGACGGCGATGGTCTTCTTATTGTCCTTTCTTATTACAACCACCGAGGGTTCATTGCATATAATCCCTTTCCCCTTTACAAAAACAAGGGTATTGGCAGTCCCAAGGTCTATTGCCAGATCATTAGAAAACAGTCCAAGAAATTTCTGTATAAACATCTATCCTCCCTGAATCAGTAATATGCAGAATTTACATCAAGGTGCGCGTGTTTGTTCTTTTCGAGCTGTTGCTCAAACCATAGATTGTCACCCCTGAAATAAATTCAGGGCAGGCGCTGAACCCTGTGCCCCGAAAACTCCCGGGGTATTGTTTCAGGGCCTCGTAACGTTATTTTTATTATATTCCGAATCAGGTTCAAAATGACAGCAAGGGCTTTTTGCTATTTAGAGTCTGTTTATAAATTACAGTCATTTGTCATTCCCGCAATCCCGAACGCATTCGGGGGTCGGAATGACAGAAAAACGTTTATACACAGACTCTAAATAGTGTCTGTATATAAACTGCAGTTATTTGTCATTCCCGCAAGCGAAGCGAGTCGGGAATCCTTCTTAAAGACAGATTCCGGACAAGCCGGAATGACAGAAAAAGGACAACTTTTCGACTTTATACACAGACTCTAAATAGAGTCTGTGTATAAAGTCAACAATAGAGCCGTCATTCCCGCGGTCAGTTGGGCCGGAATCCAGTCTTTTCAATAAGTTCTGGATACCCGACTACAGACTTCGGGTATGACAGAAATAAAAAACGGCAGTTTATACACAGACTCTATTTAGGTAACGGTCCGTTTTGGGTGGAACTCAACCACATCGGTCCTGGCAAGAACATCTCCAACCCTTCTTTTATTGCCGCTTCCGATAAGGACAACGAACTCAATGGAAAGCAGAATTAGGAAAAGGGCCCAGCCAATAATGGGTATCTTCCATAGTAACAGGCCTACAGCAAAGGTAGTGTTTCTTATTATTGATTCCTTTAATGTGCAGGGTGTTCCGTCCTCCTTCACTGTCTGGATATTTACAAGCATCTTCCCGGGGCTTCTTCCTTCAAACAGTCCGTCTGCGACCAGTATGTAAACCATGGCCGCAAGGAACCCGGCACGGTTCAGTGCCTCTATTGCAATCGCAATAAATACGAGGTCTATCACCTTAGCAACAATTCTGGAGAGAATCCCAGCGGGAGTAGCCATTATGAAATACTATCAGAAGACGGAAAATATTTTCAAGGAACCAATTCCCCGGGGGTGAAAAACCCTGAAGGAATATTGCAATTGAAGACATTAAATTCCGAAAAGGGAAATCCGATTCCGTGATGGAGAAAGATGATGAACCCGGGGACCCTCAGGTGCATAATGGATTTTCTGTGATTGAGGCTTCGGTGAAAAACCCTTAGTACGAAAGCCCCTGTAATATAAGGACTTCTTAAGGGCCGAAGGTGTCATGCATGGAAGGGCGGAGGCCCTTTCCCCTCCTTGCAGGGTTTGGCATAAAAGATGCTGTTACAGATGCTATTATAAAAGCCGGACCCGTTATGGACGGCTTATTTGATAAGACCGGGAGGTGTATCATGAAAAAAACGGTAATCATAAACAGTATTGTGTTTTTGTTTGTACTTTTATCGTTCAACAGTCCTGTTAGCGGAGAGTATGTTCCCGCCCGTTTAAGTTATGTTGATGGTGATGTGACCCTGAGGAATATGCCCCGGGAAAGGGTATGGACCGGTGTTTCGGTCAATATGCCCGTACTTGAGGGTGATGAGATACGGGTATCACGTAATGGGCGTGCCGAGATTCAGTTCCCCGGCGGTGTGTTCATAAGAATGGACGGGAATACGGATGTCCGGATTTTGAGGCCGGGGTTTGATCAGGGCGGGAACAGTTACAGGGTAAGACTCGTTTCGGGAAGGGTCTTTATCTCATATAATGACCTCCCCGGGGAAAAGACGGTATTGAGGGTATATTCCGGCAATGTCTCGACGCTGTTTAAAGCACGTGCACAGGCATCGATCGGTTTTTCAGGGGCTGAAGGGACCGGCGTTGCAGTTCTTACCGGGATGGTTATTGTAAAAAGGGCAGGGGATTCTCTCCTGCTTCGGTCCGGAATGAGGGTTGTTTCCGGCAGGTATGGTTATCCGGAGCCTGTTCCGATAAGGGCTGCCGGTAACTGGATAAGGTGGAACCTGGACAGGGATTACCTTCTTGTGGAGGGGCTTGAAGATGATATGCCTCTGCCAACCGGGTTGAAGGGGTATTACAGGGACTTCAGTGATTACGGACGCTGGGTCTACACAGATGAGTATGGTTATGTCTGGGTCCCCTTTGTGGATGTTGGCTGGACTCCTTACAGTCTTGGCAAATGGGTCCTTGTCAGCGAGGAGTACGTATGGGTTTCAGATGAACCATGGGGTTGGATACCCTATCACTACGGCAGATGGATCTATAGAGAGGGGCTTGGATGGTGCTGGGTGCTCCCGATGCGCAGAAGCGTTACATGGTCTCCGGCGCTTGTGGCCTGGATATATACCCCCGACTATGTAGCCTGGGTTCCCCTGGCGCCGGGTGAAGTGTATTACAGGCCCTACAGGGTTAGCGTTGTCGAGGATGTGAAGATAACGAATCTGTATATTAACGGAAGGGTGAAGAACTCCGTTAAGTTTATCTATAAAAAAAGAATAGGACAGGACAGATGGAAGAGGATCATCGGGCGTGAAGAGAGAAGGTTTAACCCCGTTATACACGCAGGCCGTGTTAACAGGGCCGTTTATAAGGGGATGAGAGCTATTGAAATAAACAGGAGGTGGAAAAGGGACAGGTCATTTACAGACGGTGGCAGAGGGAGACCGGGATATGCAGGGAAGAGTCGGGAAATGAAGAGTCGGGAAATCAGGAGATGGCATGTTCAGAGAGATATTAAGAGGGCCTTCGATGCCGTGAGAGAAATCCGGCATAAGGATTTAAGAAAGAGCAACACCCTTGGAAGGATTAATCAGAATCAAAAATCCCGTTCTCCCCGCCGCAGGATTGAATTACGTGAAGACAACAGGCACAGGGGTATGGAGGGCTTTTTCAGAGATGTTGAAAACAGGGGGCCCGGAAAGAAAGCGGGTGAACTCAGATCAGGAAGGGGTGCCGGAAATAACCGTATGAAAGATAGGTCGATAATAAGATTCAGGAGTGATAAAGGTGGGCATGTTCCTTATCTTGTACGTGGATACAGGTAACCCGGTGTTATGGAGGCACCGGAAGAGGGGTCTTGACAGAGAGGCGGTACAGCGATTATTCGGTTTTCTTTAAACTGCCTGTCTCCGGGTCATAGTCATACATTTCGGGATTAAGCCGGGTGCCTGCATAGCCCGCCAATTCCTGAAGGTTTCCGGGGTATCTGCCGTATTCTGCATGGAATGCCTCAATTGACTTCCTGATCTCATTGAGGTTGATTCTATCAGCAACCCTCTGTGTCCGTTGATACTCATTAACGAGGCGGTTTCCATACTGCTCTGCCGGCTTTTCCTGACAGCCGATGGTAAGCAATGCAGAGCTTAAAACAAGGATGAGCAGGCAAAGAGTCTCGAGTTTTGAGCCGGAGACGCTCATATCCTGCCTTTTGTTGAGGGGATCTTTTTAGATTCGATGGTTGTTGCATCCTTAAGCGCCCTGCCAAAGGCCTTGAATATCGCTTCGTAGATATGATGAAGGTCCCGGCCGTAATGCAGATTGATATGGAGGGTCATCATTGCATGGGTTGAGAGCGCCCTGAAGAATTCTTCAAAGAGGGATACAGGGAGGTCATTGAGCCTGCCCCGTTTCCTGGCCACGTTATAGACAAGGTAAGGACGTCCGCTGAGATCTATCACCACCTCTGTTAGCGTCTCATCCATCGGCACCTTGGAGAAGCCGTATCTTCTTATCCCGACCTTTTCCCCAAGGGCCTTCTTAAGGGTTTCACCCAGGGTTATCCCTATATCCTCAACAAGATGGTGATAGTCCACCTCTGTATCCCCCTTTGCAGATACATTGAGGCCGAGCGTGCCGTGATGGCACATCAGTGAAAGCATATGATCGAAAAAGGGGATGGTTGTGCTTATCCTGTAACTTCCCCTTCCGTCAAGGCTTAAGCTGGTTTTCACCTGGGTCTCTTTTGTCTTTCTCTCAACCCTTGCCTTTCTCACCTGCTCCTCCGGATTATGCCGATAATTTCCCGGATCCACTGTTTATATTTTGCGGTTTTACGCTGGATTTCCGGTAGCTGCTAACATTATCCCTATAACCGCCTAAAAAGTCAAACTTCCACCCCACCCGTAACTTGAAGGCATATCCTTTTTCCTGTCCTTTTTTGTAAACTATAAGGCATTATGGACAATAAAATACAGAGCATGACGGGCTTTGGGTCCTCGGAGGCGAGGGGTTTCAGGATCGAGGCAAGATCCGTAAACCACCGTTTTCTTGACCTTCATTTCAGGATGCCGGCCTTCCTGGGTCCTTACGAGATGAACCTGAGGAGGATCGTCAAGGAGAACTTTACAAGGGGCAGGATTGATGTGAAGATATCTCTGACAAGTGATGCTGATGTAACACTGAAGATAAATCATGGGTTTGCATCTAAGATACTGAATAGCCTCGCAGGACTGCAGGAGGAGCTGCAGCTGAAGGATGGCCCCTCCCTTAATCACCTCTTCTGGTTCAAGGATGTTGTGTTTGAGGAAGAGCCGGCTTACCGCCCGGACGATCTTTTCAGCACCTTTTCCGAGGCGGTTCAACGGCTTGCCGATATGAGGTGCAGAGAGGGTGAACACCTTAAGGAAGAGATACTGAAGACTCTCGGGGAGATGGAGGGACACCTTGACAGGATAAAGGAGTTCTCCGGGGAGTTTTACACAAGGGCCTTTGATAAGATGAAAGAACAAATCGGAGCGCTTCTGAAAGAGCATATAGATGAAAACAGGCTGATCCAGGAGGCGGCGCTGCTTGCCGAACGTGCAGACATCTCGGAGGAGATTGCCCGGATAGAGAGCCATTCCGCACAGATGAAAAAAATTATTGCCGGAGGTGCTACAATAGGCAGGAAGATTGATTTTCTGCTCCAGGAACTCCTGAGGGAGATCAACACAATCGGATCGAAAAACAGCGACTACAAGGTTTCCGAAGTCGTTGTTCTCATGAAGAGCGAGGTGGAGAAGATGAAGGAACAGATCCAGAATATTCAATGAAGCGGTTATCCAAGGGGGGGGTGAGACGTTCTATAAACAAGAAACAAGGCTGCCTTTTATTCAGACGGTTTCAGGTGGCATGTTAAAAAGGAGGATTCAGAGATGAAGAAGGAGCATGTTCCTGTTCTTGTAAATATAGGTTTTGGGAATGTGGTGTCATCTGCGAGGGTGATAGCCATTGTTACACCTGCCTCAGCGCCCATGAAGCGATTGAGGGACGAGGCAAGAAAGAGGGGGAAACTCGTGGATGCCACAGAGGGCAGGAGGACAAGATCGATCATCGTGGCGGACAGTGATCATGTGATCCTCTCTGCACTCCAGCCGGAAACGATTACACAACGCTTTGTCGGTGAGCCCCAGGAGGGGAAGGGCTGATATCCACTGAGCGATCCGGGATGAAGGGTTCACTCTTTATAGTCTCTGCGCCTTCAGGAGCGGGGAAGACCACCCTCTGTAGAATGTTACTCAGGGAAACCCCGGATCTGGTATTTTCCGTCTCATACACAACAAGGGCGCCACGGAGGGGTGAACGGGACATGAAGGACTACTTCTTTGTCGGTAGAGATGAATTCACGGCAATGGCAAAGAGGGGTGAGTTTCTCGAATGGGCGGAGGTCCACGGAAATCTCTACGGCACATCCCGAACCAGGATATCCGAATTACTCGACAGCGGCAGGGATGTCCTTCTTGACATCGATGTTCAGGGCGCTGCTCAGATCAGGGATAAGGATATCGATGCCGTGTTTATCTTTATACTCCCGCCTTCCATGGATGTCCTCATGGAGAGGCTTACGGGCAGGGCGACCGATGAGGCAGATGTCATAGATAGGAGATTGAACAAGGCGCTGGAAGAAATAAAAGACTATTACCTGTACGGTTATGTTATAGTAAATGATAGGATTGAGGATGCCCTTTTTAAACTTAAATCGGTGGTTATCGCCCGAAGGGTCTCAATAGATAAGGTTGATCACTCCTGGATAAAGAAGACATTCGGGATATAGTCCGTCAGGCCTCGGGTGGTATGGGCCGCTACTTCCGGCCGGAAGGCCCGGCATTATCAAGGAACACCATAAAGAATTACAGATACCTTATACAGGAGGTTGGAAAATGGATGTAATTTCATTGCCCGTTGAGTATCACAACGATAAGATTGACGGAAGGTTCCGGTTTGTGAATATTGCTGCCCAGCGCGCAAAGGAACTCACGTTGGGGGCTGAGCCGAAGATAGAGACGCAATCGATAAAGGTAACAACTATAGCAATTGAAGAGACGGCGCAGGGCGTGATTGATTTCCTGACCGGGGAAGAGGCTGCCAAGGCAGAGGAAGAGGCAAGAAAGCTTGATTTCCGGAGGCTTCTCGAGGAGAGCAATAAGGAACCCGAAGCCGAAGACCTTGCAGAACTTGAGAAGGATCTAAAGATCTACCTCCATGATAAGGAATCAGGAGAAGGGTCAGAGTCTTCTGATGAGTCCCTCATCACTGGAGAATAGAAATATACTCTTAGCTGTTTCAGGGGGTATTGCTGCATACAAAGCCGCTGATATAATCAGGAGATTGAAGAGAGAGGATGCCGCTGTTACTGTTGTTATGACTGAGGCATCCACAAGGTTCATCTCCGCTCTTACACTCCGGACCCTGTCGGAACGCCAGGTCTTTGTTGATCCCTTCTCCGCCCCGCTGTCACATATAGAGATTCCCAAAAGCTCTGACCTGATGCTCGTTGCTCCGGCTACCGCCAACATTATCGGTAAAATGGCCTCGGGGATTGCCGATGATATGGTGTCTCTCACCTTCCTTTCCTTTACCGGGCCTGTAGTTATAGCGCCGGCAATGAATTCGAAAATGTATGAACACCCCGTGGTTCAGAGGAATCTGGGGTGGTTAAAGGATTCGGGAGTTTATGAGGTCGGTCCGGAGACCGGGGAACTCGCATGTGGTGATACCGGAAGGGGGCGGCTTGCCCCTGTTGAGAGGATTGTTGAGGCCGTAAAATATATGTTTTCCCGGAAGGATTTGGCAGGATTGCGTATCCTCGTTACAGCGGGACCCACCAGGGAATATATTGATCCTGTCAGATTCATATCGAACAGGTCGTCGGGCAGGATGGGATTTGCACTTGCAAGGGTTGCCATGAGAAGGGGGGCCGAGGTCACCCTTATAAGCGGTCCAACGGCCCTGTCTCCCCCGGAGGGTGTAAGATATACACTGGTTGAGACCGGCGGTGAGTTCCTTGAAGCAGTTCAAAGGTCCGTCGAAGGTGGCACGGATATCCTCGTGATGGCAGCAGCAGTTGCGGATTTTGCTCCTGAGGGTTTCAGCAAAAAAAAGATAGGCAAGGAAAGTATAAAGGACATCAAATTGAAAAAGGTCCCCGATATAGTCAAATTCGTTTCAGGGATGGAGAACAGGCCCTTTATTATCGGTTTTTCAGCGGAAACTGGTCCGGATATTGCTAAAACTAAGAACAAATTGAGAGATAAGGGTATGGATTTTGCGGTATTTAACGACGTAACGGAAGAGGGCGCCGGATTCGACACCGATACAAACATCATAAGTATTGTAGATTACAACGGGGTTTACAGCTTCCCCCTGATGAGTAAGGAAGAATGTGCAGGGGTGATATTTGATCACTACCTCAAAAGAGGAAAGTGACGTAACCTGTCATGATTATTGACATGTTTTGTTTCTAATAACTATAATTATGCCTAACAGCGGGGTCAATTATGGCACTGGAAGATATTGAAAAACTAAAGGCAAGGATTGAAAAGGATCCTGAATCAAAGCTCTTCGTCCCCCTTGCAGAGGAGTATCGTAAGGCCGCAATGTATGAAGAGGCCGTGGATATCCTCTTAAGAGGTCTTGAGAAAGAGGCCGGTTATACAAGCGCACGTGTCGCCCTTGGCAAGATCTATCTTGAACAGGGAGAGGTTGATGACGCCAGGGAGGAATTTGAGAAGGTTATTAAGAGCATTCCCGACAACCTCTTTGCACAAAAAAAACTTGCCGAGATTTACAGGGATACAGGCAATAAAGACAAGGCCGTTGAACACTACAGGAAGGTCATGGAACTGAACCCCTTCGATGATGAGGCCAAGGCCATCCTCGATAAGGAGGACAGTGCAACGGAGTTGAAGGAACCGGAGACAGGAGGGGGTGTTTCAACCCCGGAAGATGAACAGGAGCCGGAGCCCGTTTCCTTTGACGGGGTTGTCTTGCCGGGAGAAGAAGGGGCAGAGGTGGTCCGGGATGAGCCCCTGTCTGAATCTGAAGAAGAGACGTCCGTTTCTGAAGAGGCCTTTGAGATCCCTGACCCGGAGCCTGCCGGGGAGTCTGTAGATATCGACTATGAGGAGTACAAGGAGTTCAGCCGTTTTATAGATGAGCAGATACACGACCCTGAAGGCGAAGATATATTTGAACTCGAGGATGTACCGGAGCTTGAATTATCCGAAGGAAGTGACAGTCCTTCCGGACCGGAAATCGTGGAAAAGGAAGAAGAATCCCTCTTCTCCTTTTCGTCACTCCAGGAAGAGGCTGAAGAGGCTATGGAGGAGACGGAGGGTAACGGAGTTGATAAGCTTATCGCCGAGGCGGATGAGTACGTCAGGGGTGACCGTTATGTCAGGGCGATAGAGATGTATGCAGACCTTCTGAGCGATTATCCCGATGACCTCAGGGTCAGACAGAGGTCTGCAGAGCTAAAACAGCTGTTGTCTATCCTTGGTAAAGACACGGGCGCTCTGGTCGGGCGTATGGAGTCAATGCTCGATGGATTGCAGAAGAGGAAGGATGAGTTTCTCAGAGATTCTTAAAGAGGCGGTTGAAGGGGTTGAGGGGGCCGTTGCCTCCATCATTCTTGCATCCGACGGTATCCCGGTAGAGGAATATGTCCGTGAAAGACTGATTGATTTCAATGACCTCTCTGCCGAGGCCTCAACGCTTATAAAGGATATAGAGATAGCAGCGGAGGACCTCCAGCTTGGTGATGCCCGTGAGTTTGTCCTGATAACTGAAAAATGCGGCGTATTTATGAGGAAGATAACCGAAGGTTATTATGTCGCCCTGGTTCTTAAACCCGATGGCAACTTCGGCAAGGCAAGATTCGTATTGCGTACGGTCGTCCCGAAGATAGAAAGGGAGTTTTGAGTTTCCCGCCTTTCCGTACCCGTTTTTTTATACCGGACCGATGGAGAACCTTTATCCTGAATATACTGTCTCAGTTCTTTTCAAAGACGGCCCCCATTCCGGATTTATCATTTTAGATCCCTCCGTGTATCTCGGCGCGCCGGTCTTTCTATTAAAGGATGGATAGGCTTGAGCTTATAAGGGATGCGGTCCTGAAGAAACGGTTCAGGGCCTTTCTTGTCAGCAATATAACGAACATACACTACCTGACGGGATTCAGTGGATCATCCGCCCTCCTGTTGATAACCGCCGGGGGGGCTTATTTTTTTACGGACTTCAGGTACAGGGAGCAGTCTCTCCAGGAGGTGAAGGGGTGTGAAATAGTCGTACCAAAGGGGTCGTTGATGGCCTGTGTGAAGAGGGTTCTCAGAAGGATGGGGATAGGGCTCCTCGGTTTCGAGCTTTCCGCTCCCTTCCTCCTGTACCACAGTCTGAAAAGGAGTCTCCGGTTAAGACCCGTTGACGGACTTGTCGAGTCCCTGAGGGTAAAAAAGGACAGGTATGAGCTGAGCAGAATCAGGGAGGCTGTAAGGCGTGCAGAGGCGGCCTTCACAGCGGTGAAGGGACATCTTAAAAAAGGCACATCAGAGGTTTCCTTTGCACGGCGGCTTGAACTGAGACTGAAGAGAGAGGGTTGTGTCAGGCTCCCCTTTGATATAATAGTGGCTTCAGGTGAGCGGTCTGCCCTGCCCCATGCAAGGGCGACGCAGAGGCGTTTACATGGTGGCGACCTCGTGATCATAGACTGGGGTGGAGAGGCGGATGGCTATTTTTCCGACATGACACGGAGCTTTATTGTAAAAGGTGAGGATATCGGAGCAAAGGTTGCCATCTATAATACAGTCCGCAGGGCCAACAGGAAGGCGATTAAGGAGGTTGCCCCGGGAAGAAAGACACGTGATATCGACAGGGTGGCGCGTGACTTCATATCCCGTTCCGGTTATGGCAGATACTTTGGTCACGGAACAGGGCATGGTGTGGGACTTGATATACATGAGCCTCCTCGTATATCATGGATAGGTGAGGAAACCCTTGAAAAGGGAATGGTTTTTACCATAGAACCCGGTATATATGTGCCGGGGCTTGGTGGCGTAAGAATAGAGGACATGGTTGTAGTGACAGGGAAGGGCCGGAAGGTCATGACAGGCCTTCCCGGAAGACTTGAAGTGATCTGAGGTGTGATATATCATCTGTCAGAGGAAAATAGATGCTGCAAGTGAGGAGGATCAATGATATCAACAAATGAGTTCAAGAGAGGCATAAAGATAGAGTACCGGGACGAACCCTATGAGGTACTCGATTTCCAGCATGTAAAGATGGGACGTGGCGCTGCCTTCGTGCGTGCAAAACTCAAGGGGCTCAGGACCGGGAAGACCGTTGAGGAGACATTCTCTGCCGGAGACAAGGTCCCGAAACCCGACCTTCAGGAAAAGGAGATGCAGTATCTCTATAACCAGGACAACCTTTATTATTTTATGGACACCGAGACATATGAACAGGTCCCCCTCACAGAGGAGCAGCTTTCAGACAAACGGTTGTATCTGAAGGAGAACACAAACGTTTATATACTCTATTACAGGGATGAGGCCATTTCGGTGGAACTGCCTAATTTCGTGATATTACAGGTCACCCAGACCGAACCCGGCGTGAAGGGGGATACTGCTTCAGGTGGCAGCAAGCCCGCCGTTGTGGAGACAGGGGCTGCGGTTAAGGTCCCCTTCCATATAAACGAGGGTGATTTTATAAAGATTGATACCCGTACCGGAGAGTATATTGAGAGGGCTAAAGGATGAACCTCGATGAGATACAGAAACTGATTGATCTCCTTAAAGATACGGATATATCGGAGATCCTGATTGAGAAGGAGGGTATAAAGCTCAGGCTGAAGAGAGAGAGGTTTCTCTCGCCCTTTGAGATAGTTGAGAAGAAGGCAGAGGCATCTGCAAAACCCCTTGAAGAGGTAGAGGATGTCGGGCATCTCTTCACCGTAACCTCGCCCATTGTGGGTACCTTCTACCGGGCGACATCCCCTGAGACGGATCCCTTTGTGAATGTTGGTTCAAGGGTTAATAAGGGGCAGGTCCTCTGTATTATTGAAGCCATGAAGCTCATGAACGAGATCGAGTGTGAGGTGGACGGAGTGGTTGTAAGGGTGCTTGTAGAGAACGGTCAGCCCGTCGAATATGGAGAACCACTCTTCCTGATAGAACCCGTATAGGTGGTCTGCAATTGATAAGTCATAGTTGGGGGTTTGAGAGAAAGCCATGAAACTCTTCAAAAAAATTCTGATAGCCAACAGAGGAGAGATTGCGGTAAGAATAATCCGGGCCTGCCGGGAACTGGGTATAAAGACCGTCGTTGTATATTCTGAAATCGACAGGGAGACAATGCCCGTCAGGCTGGCGGATGAGGCGGTCTGTATAGGGCCTGCCGATCCTGCACAGAGCTATCTCCACACCCCTGCCATCCTGAGTGCGGCAGAGATAACCGATTCAGAGGCAATCCATCCGGGCTATGGTTTTCTTTCTGAAAATCCCCAGTTTGCAGAGGCCTGCATGAAGTCAGGTATAACCTTTATCGGGCCGAAACCTGAAAACATAAGACTGGGTGGGGAGAAGGCCCGCACGAGACAGCTCCTGAAGAAAAAGGGTGTTCCGGTAGTGCCCGGAAGCGACGGGATTGTGAAGGAGACTGCCGCGGCAAGGAAGATCGCAAAGAAAGTGGGCTTTCCTGTAATCCTGAAGGCCACCGCCGGCGGCGGTGGAAGGGGAATGCGGATCGTTGAGCGCGAAGAGGCGCTTGAGGACGCCTTCAATACGGCACAGCGGGAGGCCCTTACGGTATTCGGGAAGGAGGACCTCTATATTGAAAAATATATCTCCGAGATGAGACATATTGAGGTTCAGATCCTCGCCGATAACAAGGGCACCGTTATTCATCTTGGCGAGAGGGACTGCTCCATCCAGAGGAGGCACCAGAAGCTGATTGAAGAGGCCCCTGCCCCCGGACTGTCGGACAGGCTCAGGAAGAAGATCGGAGATTATGCCCTTAAAACGGCAAAGGCCCTCAGATACAGGAATGCCGGAACCGTAGAGTTTATTATCGACCCCGATGAGGATGTATATTTCATGGAGATCAACACGAGAGTCCAGGTAGAACATCCGATTACAGAGGCAGTAACCGGTGTGGATATTATAAAAGAGCAGATCAGGCTTGCGGCAGGGTTCCCCCTTGAGATTAAACAGTCAGCGGTCAAGTTCATCGGGCATGCCATTGAGTGCCGCATAAATGCGGAAGACCCTGAAAAATTCATTCCCTCGTCAGGAAAGATTACCTTCTTCTACCCCCCCGGCGGCCCCGGTGTAAGGGTGGATACAGCCGCTTTCATGGGCTGGACCGTGTCCACAAACTACGACTCCCTGATAGCCAAGCTCATAGTCGTCGGCAAGGACAGGGATGAGGCAATAATCCGTATGCTACGTGCCCTCGGGGAGTTTGTGGTGGAGGGGATTCAGACAACCATTCCATTTCATATCAGGGTGTTGAGTTCGGAGAGGTTCTTGAAAGGAAAATACAACACCAGTTTTGTGGAAAAGTTAACCCGGCCTGATAAAGAAAAGTAGTTGCCTGCTTATTTCCACACAAATTCCTGAAGAAACTTCAAGTTCATTCGTAAAAAAATTAAAAACACTTGATCAGTCCGTCATTCCCCGAAAGCGTTCGGGGAATCGTTTCTGCAATGTCCTCGTATAAATCACAATGCACCTTGCCGAAGCTCCCGGCCTTTGGTCCGAGAGCTTGGGAGTCGGGGATCCTTCTTAAAGACAGATTCCGGACAAGCCGGAATGACGTTGTGCGTTGTGGTTAATGTTAATGTGAATTTTAAGCCTGCCTTCAACTAAAACACGAAAGAGTCTAAGTTTTCAATACCACGCCGTCTCTGTTGCGGGGAGGTTCATTTTTAATGGGAAGGGGGTTCTCTCTTTCTGATTCTTGCGATGAAAAACCCCCAGGAATCGACATAATGAGGATAAAGTCTTACCGCGTTTGAAACAGAGGGGTCAAATGTCCCGCCAGGGACATCTTCAAAATCAGGAATTATGTCCCTATAATTTTGAAAATAATCCAAGAGTGTTACTTCTTGCCATCCACATACTCGATGATCTGTTTAGCAGTTATTGCGCCACTTAATACCCGGCCGTCTTGTAGGATAATCGCAGGAGTTCCCGTTATTCCCAACTTTGTTGCCAGTTCAATATTCTTGTCTATAGCATCCGTTTTGCAGGTGGGGTCGGGGATCTTCTTTTTTTCAAAAGCTGCCTCAAGGAGCTTGATTGACTTCTCACACTGGATGGCCATCGCCTTCCTTCTGGCATCCTTATGCATCTTCAGTGGAAAGAGCTTTATAAAGAAGACAATATCGTCTCTCTTCTCTAAAACCTGCTTCATCTCCCGATGAAGTCGTGCACAGAATGGTCAGTCGGGATCATCAAAGACCACAACCCGGTGTGCGGCTTTCGGGTTACCAAGGACAAGGGCATTATCAAGGGGGATCTTTGAAAAATCCACCCGGTTGAGTTCCAGAAACCGCTTTCTGGTGAGGTTCTGCTTCGTCTTGATCTTAACTATCTGCCCGATGAAGACATTTTCCTTTGAAAAATCAACATAGGCGATCCCCTTCTTTCCCCTTGATTCAAGGGCGACCTCCCAGAGGCCTTTTGCAGGGGCCATCCTTACCTCAAGCACCTTGATGTCCGGTATAAGCGGTTTCAGGACCTGCCCTGCCTCCTTGGCGTTGAGGGTATGACACTTGGTGCAATCCTCCTCACAGCCGCCAAATCCAAGGGCTTTGCCCTGAGCCCCGAAAAATGTTACAGAGGAGAATACCAGTACAAGGCAAAACAATCTGCGAATACTCATTTTTGCTCCTTTCTTGAAATTTTTAAACAGGAGTTCACAACAGATAAAGACACTCTAAAATTAACATAACACCGGATGATTAAACAGCCCGTTATGTCCTCTCCAGTAATATCTTATGGCTGATGAGAGATATCTCCCTGATACGACCCTCAAACTCCTTCTGCTCACCAAAGAGGTTTCTCAGGAAGACCTTGTCTCCCTCGGGTCTCAGGATATCGACATTCTCCAGGTATAAGGATTCATTCCCATCTTCATAGATATATGCATTTGCTTCGCACATTACCAAGCCTCCTTTTTGATGTATCTTCTTAACAGATCTATTGCCTTCTCAACGAGATGCGGTAAAGGTTCCTTTTCTATCCCTATGACATCGATCCCCTCCTGATTGAGCGGAAGGAGCACCTTCCTGGCCCTTGAAGAAGAAAGAGTCTCGGCCATCAGGGGGGTCAGCTCACCAAGCATACCGTTAGCTACAAGGATACTCAGTGGACCTAATATAAAATCGACCCTGTCACTGTTGAATATAATTGCATTTTCCCCGGTTGCGCCCCTATTGGCCCGGGCCTTCATCATGGCTGATGTTGCAGAAGAGTTTGTTCCCAGGGCGAGAATCTCTATCTCGTCCCCAAACTCCTCCCGGAGTCTCTTTACTATCAGACTCCCGATGCCTCCACCCTGCCCATCAACCACGGCGACCTTCATTTGATTAATTTAACAGTAATCATATCCTAAACTCAAGTTGACCCCGGCGTTACTTTATATCCTCAACGGAAGATATCCATGAAATGCAGGGGAAAGCAGGAGCTTACATAAACATTGACCCAAATCCAGCGGTAACCGATGTCAAGGAGGAGAATGACGGTATCTTCAGTCATTCCCGACGGGCATCCGGCCAGTCTCCGGGGGAATTTTGCAATTCACCCTCCCGGTGAATCCTATACAAAATTCAAATCCCTTCAGATACTCTCATTCTCCTCCTTCATCTCTACCTGCCTCTTCTTATCGCTGGATCCGGGATTACATAAACACGGATAGGGGGAGTTCCCTGCTTGAAATGAGAACGAACCCAAAAAATGTGTTTTTGCCGTCCACATCTGATATAATGTTGAAATGTCTGAGACTATCAGGACGGATTTTTTGATTATCGGAAGCGGAGTTGCCGGACTCAGGGCGGCAATAGAGCTTGCCCCTCACGGCAAAGTGCTTGTTGCTACAAAGGACATAATGGAGGAATCAAGCACCGAGTATGCCCAGGGAGGGGTTGCAGTAGCTATAAGTGATGAGGACGAGGTCGGGATACATTATGAAGACACCATCAGGGCTGGAGACGGTCTCTGTGATGAAAAAGCGGTAAGTATCCTTGTAGAGGAAGGTCCTGCCCGGATTACTGAACTGATTGAGTGGGGGGCGGAATTCGACAGGACAGGGACGAAACTCGACTTTACCCTTGAGGCCGCCCATTCAAGAAAAAGGATCCTCCACGCACAAGGCGATTCTACCGGAAAGGAGATCGAGAAGGTACTTATTAACAAGGTGTCTTCCTTTGAAAATATTCAGAGATTTCCCTTCTCATTGGCAATCGACCTGATAATAGAGGAAGGGCAGTGCCGTGGAGCGCTGGTTTACCGTAAAAAAGAGACCTACCATATCCTCTCCCGTGCCACTGTTCTTGCCACTGGAGGGGCTGGCCAGATATTTTCAAGGACAACAAACCCCCCTGTAGCAACCTCCGACGGGATGGCCATTGCCCTGAGGGCGGGCGCTATACTCAGGGATATGGAGTTTGTCCAGTTTCATCCCACCGCACTGTACTTCCCGGGGGCTCCGCAGTTTCTCCTCAGCGAGGCAATGCGTGGAGAGGGGGGGCTTCTCAGGAACGTATATGGCGAATTATTCATGAAGGGTTATCATCCGGACGCTGAACTCGCACCACGTGATGTAGTATCAAGGTCCATAATCTCCGAGATGGTAAAGACCGGGAGTTCCCATGTATATCTCGACCTCACACACCTTGACGCCGGGTTCATAAAGAAGAGGTTTCCAAGGATTTACAGAACCTGCCTGAAGTATGATGTTGATATAACTAAGGGGAGGATTCCTGTTTCTCCAGCAGCCCACTACATGATGGGGGGCATAAGGACCGATATTGAAGGCAGGTCCGGCATAGAGGGACTATACGCATCAGGTGAGGTTACATGCACGGGAGTCCATGGGGCTAATCGCCTTGCAAGCAACAGCCTCCTTGAGGGGCTCGTATTCGGGGCAAGGTCGGGCAGGTCGGCATCTCAGTCAGGGGTAACCCTCCCGGGAACCTACAGGGCCTCTCCTGAAACCGGGACAACGGAGATTCAGGATTATGACGAGATCAGAACCGGCATCAGGAGGATAATGTGGGAAAAGGTCGGGATTATAAGGTGCGAGGAATCTCTCACAATGGCCAGGTCACAGCTGCAACAATACATCCATATTCTCGACGGCGATTACAGGAGCCGCAGGGAGCTGGAACTCAAGAATATGCTTCAGACCTCTCTGGTTATTACAGAGGCCGCCCTCAGGCGGGAGTGCAGCATAGGCGCCCATTACAGGTCTGATTTCAGGCAGCGTGAGAATTGTATTTTTCATTACGACTGGAAAAGCTCACCTGAGGGAGGGTTGCTGTGTACAAGGGAGTGAGGACATTTTTCCTATTTGGGCAACCGACTGTTTATAACCGTTCTTATCAGGAGGAGCACGATTCCGGCAGTGAGTGCCGAGTCAGCAAGATTGAAGGCGGGCCAGTGGTATTTACCCACGTAGAAATCCAGGAAATCTATTACATGTCCCAGCCTTACCCTGTCAAGCAGGTTTCCGAGCGCCCCGCCGAGTATGATGGAGAGTGAGAGCCTGTCCTCACTGTTTTTCAGGATCAGGAAGAATATAAAAACTATTGCAAGAATTGAGATTATGATGAAGAAAGTATTCCCGGCCGACTGGAAGAGCCCGAAGGCGGCTCCCTGGTTCCTGACATTAACCAACTGGAAAAAGGGCAGGATCCTTATGCTTTCGTAAGGCCGGATGGTATTGACTGCCAGGATCTTTGTCGCCTGGTCCAATATAAGAACAGAAAGGGCTAAAACAAAAAAGAGGATACCGCTGGATTGCCTGCCTTTGTCCATGCCGCTCATTATCCGTGTGTGCCGGTAAGCACGTGATAACACCTCTCGCAGACATCGGGAAGGTCGCTGAACCGCCCGACGGAGTCGGACCAGTTCCAGCAACGGGGGCACTTCTTACCCCCCGCACGTTCTATCACCACCCCGAGCCCGCTGACATCATCGGGCCTGTAAGCGGTCTCCGGAGCCTCTTGTATCTCACCAACCCCGGCCTGCGAGACTATGAAGAGTGTGGGCAGAAAGTCAGCGTATTCCCTTAAAAGGGAGATTCTTGCACTGTCGGCATAGACCTCGACCCTGGCCTCAAGGGAGTTCCCCACCAGTTTCTCTTCGCGTTTTAACTCAATAGCCTTGTTAACAACATTCCTCACCTCGATGAGCACACTCCATCGTTTTTCAAGTTCATCATCCCTGAACCTGCTCTCTACTCCGGGAAACGCGCTCAGAAAAATGCTCTCCTCCCTATCCCCCGGCATATGCTGCCAGACCTCCTCCGCCATGAAGGAGAGGATCGGGGCCATCAGCCTTGTTATCACGGAGAGGATCCGATGCATGCACCACTGGGCCGCCCTCCTCTCAGCCGAGCCAGACGGGAATGTATAGAGCCGGTCCTTCAGGATATCAAGGTAGAATGAACTCATCTCAACAACGCAGAAGCTGTAGATAGACTGGAAGGCGTTATGAAAATCGAACTCCTCATAGGCCTCCGTTACTCTCTCTACAAGGGACTGAAGCCTGCTCATGGCCCAGCGGTCAATCTCGGTGAGTTCCGTTGAGTAATCCCTGAGGTCAAAGTCATTGATATTGCCGAGGAGAAAACGGCAGGTATTTCTTATCTTGCGGTATGCATCTACCAGCCGCTTGATTATCTCGCCGGACAGCCTGACATCGTTACGGTAATCCTCCGCCGAAACCCAGATCCTCAGGACCTCTGCGCCGTTCTTTTTTATAATGTCGTCAGGGGAGATTACATTCCCGATGGATTTGGACATCTTCTTTCCCTTTCCGTCCACTACGAAGCCGTGGGTGAGGACTATATTATAAGGGGCCCTCTTCCTCGTCCCCACGGAGGCAAGGAGCGAACTCTGGAACCATCCCCTGTGCTGGTCGCTCCCTTCGAGGTACATCTCTGCAGGCCACTTGAGCCGCTCATCCGTCTCGAGGACGGCGGCATGGCTTACCCCGGAGTCAAACCATACATCCAGTATGTCCGTATCCTTTTTGAAGGTCTCCGAGCCACAGGAGGGACACCGGTAGCCTTCAGGGAGGAGTTCCTCCACTGTGGCATCAAACCATGCATCGGAGCCCCTTTCCGAAAACAGCCGTATAACCCTCTCAAAGAAGAGGTCATCCTTCACAAAATCACCGCAGTTGGTGCAGTTGAGCGCCGTGATGGGTACCCCCCATGCCCTCTGTCGGGAGACACACCAGTCGGGACGGCGTTCAACCATTCCCCTGATCCGCTCTTTCCCCCAATCGGGGATCCATCTAACCCGTTCAATCTCCTCCAGGCAGGCTTGCCTGAGATTATTATGGTCGACGGAGATGAACCACTGTTCGGTTGCCCTGAAGATCACGGGTTTTTTGCATCTCCAGCAGTGAGGGTAGGAGTGGGTTATCTCTGCCCGGCCCATGAGGGCCTTTCTCTCCTTGAGTATGTCGATGATGGTCTCGTTCGCCTTGAAGACGAACTCCCCCCTGAGACCCCCGTCATCAGTTGTGAACCTCCCGTAATCATCCACAGGTGCATATATCTCAAGGCCGTACCTGAGTCCTGCAAGATAGTCATCCTCACCATGGCCGGGCGCTATATGGACGATACCCGTGCCCTCGGTGGTGGTTACAAACTCTCCGGTTATCACGGGGGATTGCCTCTCTATGAATGGGTGCTTCGCCTTCAGTCCCTCAAGTGCGTCTCCCCTGATCAGAGAGACCCGCTTGCCGTCAAGACCGATTTTCTCCATCAGGCTCTCCTGAAGCTCAGAGGCCACTATGAAGAATTCGCCGTCTTTTTCTATCACGGCATATTGCACATCGGGATGGACTGCAAGGGCAAGGTTTGCAGGAAGTGTCCAGGGCGTGGTGGTCCAGATTATGAAGTAGAGGGTATGCCCCTTGAGTTCCGGGATGGAGCCTTCCAGTTTTTCTGCCTCCTCTTCAGACACCCGGAACCTTACATAGACAGAGGGAGAGACCTTTTCGTCATACTCCACCTCCGCCTCTGCAAGGGCGGTCACACAGGAGGGGCACCAGTGGACGGGCTTTTTCCCCTTGTAAACGGAGCCGTTCCTTATGAAGCGGATGAACTCGCGGGCTATGGTTGCCTCGTATCCGTAGGTCATTGTGAGGTAGGGCCGTTCCCAGTCACCGAAGACGCCCAGCCTTTTGAATTCCTCCCGCTGTATGTTTACAAACCGCTCTGCATATTCCCTGCAGAGTCTCCGTTTCTCTGTGATCGGGGTCTCGTGTTTCTTTTTGCCGAGTTTTTTGTCCACCTGGAGTTCAATGGGAAGTCCATGGCAGTCCCAGCCGGGGACATAGGGCGAATAAAAACCCTTCATCCCCTTGTATTTGATGATGATATCCTTCAGTACCTTGTTCAGGGCATGCCCCATGTGGATGTGCCCATTTGCGTAGGGAGGGCCGTCATGGAGTATAAAGGCGGGTTTTCCCCGGTTTTGTTCCTGGAGTTTCCGGTATATTCCCTTTTCTTCCCAGAAGCGGAGAAACTCCGGCTCTCTCCGTGTCAGATTCGCCTTCATGGGGAAGGTCGTCCTGGGGAGATTAAGCGTATCCTTGTAGTCTTCGGGCATCTTCCTTACCACCTTGTACTCAAAAAATCATAAAGAGATAAACGGCGTCTGTTATTATATCAGAAAACCCCGCCTGAATTAAAAAAATGATTTTTCTCCCATTTAGCTGGTGATTTAGATGGTGAATCTTTCGGGATATTGTTTCAGTGTCTCGTAACCATTATTTTTATAAATATAACACCCTGCGGTCTCTGCCGCAGTTCCATATTTCTGTCATTCCCCGAAAGCGTTCGGGGAATCTTTCATGTGATGCCGAACAAGTCGAAGGATTCCCGACAAACGGGAATGACACCGAAAATAAACATACAATTTTCAGACGCCCTGTGGTCTCTGCCATAGGGTAGTTCACTATATTTCCCGAACTTAATTCGGGATTCAGAAGGACGGTCAAGCTCTCCGACCAAAGGTCGGAGCTTTCGGCAAGGTGCATTGTAAGGACATTTTCCTGTTTGGGCAACAGACTGTTGCCTCAAAATACAGTATTTACCCGATTTACAAACCGGTTTTCTTCTGATACAATACCTCAGAGGTGGAGATATACCTGGAGGAGCATGTCGGAGACCTGTCCCTCCATAGTCCGTCTTCGGCATTTTGACGGCAGGCAAAGCAAAAACCTCACTCCGGGTTCAGGTCTCAGGCCGGGATCCGGGGTTTCCCGCATGGTTTCAGACAGCGGATAAAATAGAGAATAAATAAATAAAGAGATGGAGGATATTATGAAGAAATATTGTAAAAAGATATGTCTGTTTTCAGCGGCCGTATTCTTTACACTTTTACTCTTTTTCTCACCCGGCGCCTCTATGGCTGCAACACTCAACGTAACGACTGCAACCGATACCGACTGCACCGACGGCACATGTGATTTTACGTCGGCCCTGGCCTTTGCGGCAGGCAACAATGACAACGATGTAATCAATGTGCAGGCAGGGACATACAATATCACTGCAACGCTTACATACCTGACCGATAACGGAGACAATGGGCATACATTGACGATTCAGCATGCAGGGTCGGGGGCCGCCGTCCTTGACGGGGGAAGCGCCGTGCAGATAATGAATATAAACACCGATACCGGTGGAGACGGTGGTGACACCGGCAGTAATGTAACGATTCAGGGGATCACCTTCCGGAACGGCAGCTCGGATGTGCAGTTTTCACCCGGTGGAGGAGGACTTTTTGTCTTTACAACTTCCGCAAGCCTTACACTTGCAAATAATGCCTTTTCAGGTAACCAAGCCGACGGTACGGCCGAGGGTAACGGTGGGGGCGGGGCGGCTTTTGTCTCTCTTTACGGCTCAGCGATTTTCATAGGCAATATCTTCAGCGGTAACTCCACCCAGTATGACGGCGGCGGGCTTGCCGTGATGACGGCCGGAGGGTTTGCAATACTCCAGGGGAATATCTTTGATGGCAATACAGCGGCACATGACGGCGGGGGAGCCGGACTGGCGGCAGGCGCCGGAATCCTACTTGATCGGAACTCCTTCATCGGGAATACCGCTGCCAACGACGGCGGCGGACTCGGAGCTGCGGCCGCAACAGGTGCGCAAATCACTCTTACCAATAACACCTTCAGTGACAATACCGCCTCGGACGGCGGGGGAGCCGGGCTGGCAACAATCCCTCCGCGCGACGTTGCCTCGCTATCCGGTAATGCGCCGGACTCAGGCCTGACCGCAATGATTGCCGGGCCTTCATCAACCACCGTAACCCTCACCAACAATACCTTTTCAGGGAATTCGGCCTCGGACGCCTTCGGTGGAGGCGGGGGTGTCTTCATATGGATGGGGACCGATGATACCGTCGGGAGGATTTATAACAACATATTCAAATCCAACAGTAATACCGGGGGCGGAAACGGGGCGAATCTCTATATCAATTCAGACGGTGACGTTAACGGTACAGCCTGCTCTGTAAGCGTATTCAACAACGCCTTTTCAGGGGCCGCTGATTTCACCACCGCGCAGGACACCGATATCTACATAACGGATACGGCTGCCTACACCCACTCCGGGAATATAAACAACACCGACCCGCAGTTTGTGGATGAAGCCGGGGGTAATTTCCATCTTAAGGCGACATCTTCCTGTATAGATGCGGGAACGAACACAGCCCCTTCGCTTCCGGAGAAGGACTTTGACGGGGAGCCCCGTATATCAAACAACACGGTTGACATGGGTGCGGATGAGGTTATGTGGTACACGCTCACCGTGACAAGGACAGGCACCGGCTCGGGTACGGTGGCGAGCAGTCCCTCCGGCATAGGCTGCGGAGGAGATGTTCACTAAGGTTTAATGAGGATACGGTGGTGACGCTGACCGCCACTTCCGCTGCGAACTCAAGCTTTACGGGCTGGACGGGTTGTGATTCTGTATTGGATGGAAAGTGTACCATTAAGATGACCTCCGGCAGGGCGGTAACGGCGGAGTTCTTTGATGACGGCGACGGTGTGCCCCCGGGTGTGGAGGACGGAGGCCCCAACGGCGGGGACGGAAACGATGACGGCACATCTGACAGCCTCCAGGGGGATGTAACCACTCTCAAGACTGCCGACGGACTCAATTATGCCACGGTATCCAATACGAACGGTGCGGGGCAGACGAACGTACAGGCAGTGGATCCCCCGGCTGATGCCCCTTCCGGGATAGTCTTTCCCTACGGGATGTTTGAGTTCACGGTTACGGGGATAGAGGAAGGCGGCACGGTGCATATGGAGGTGTACGTGCCCTATGATCCGGTTATAACCGGCTACTGGAAGAAGAATGTAAATACGGGACAGTCCTTAAACAAGCGCGATAAAACAAGGAACAAGCATTAAGAGGTAGAAATGCCCCTAATCTATTGGTTAAAATAAGAAGCGTGGTAAACGCAATAACCAAAGAAAGGGGCATTTCAAGTGAGTACAATATCTAAGAACAAGTATAGCAAAATAATAAGGAAAAGTAAACGGCGAATAGAGGGTAGATTGGGGAAAAGGCAGTGGAAGGACCAGGGGGAGCCGATAATGAAGGGCAGCAACATACATTACGAGATGAGCGAGAAGGCACAAGCGATCAGTTGCGGGGGAATAGGAGTGTTCCACCAGATGGTAAAAAGGATAGGATTAGAGAAAGAGATCAACGCAAACCTGAAATTATTAAAGGCACATATACCCTATCATGAATCTGATCATGTATTAAACATAGCCTATAACATATTGGCCGGGGGGATGCGTCTGGAGGATATAGAGTTGAGGCGGAATGACGAAGTGTTTCTGAATGCATTGGGAGCGCAGCGCATACCTGATCCTACGACAGCCGGAGATTTCACACGTCGATTTGACAGGGAAGATATAGCAACACTGATGGAGAGCATAAACAGGACGCGGCAGCGAGTATGGGCAGAAGGAGGAAAGGGGAGACTGGAGGAGGCGCTGATAGATATAGATGGGACGATAGCAGGGACGCTGGGGGAGTGCAAGAAGGGAATGGACATATCGTACAAGGGGATATGGGGATATGCGCCCTTGATTGTTTCGTTAGCCAACACCAAAGAGGTATTGTACATAGTAAACCGTCCGGGGAATGCAGCAAGTCACCAGGGAGCGACGGAGTGGATTGATCGTGCAATAGATTTAGTGAAGCCCCATGCGAAGAAGATATGTTTAAGGGGAGACACGGATTTTTCATTGACGAGGAAATTTGACCGATGGGCAGAGAGAGTAGATTTTGTATTTGGAATGGATGCACGTAAAGGGTTGGTAAAACGGGCTGAAGAGGTTTCTGAGGAGGATTGGAAGGAGTTGAAGCGGAAGTCCAAATATAAGGTACAGACACAGGAGCGTTTGAAGCCTGAGAATGTCAAAGAGGAGATAGTAAGGAAGCGTGAATTCAAGAACATAAAGTTGGAGAGTGAAGAGGTAGCGGAATTTGAGTATAGGCCTGGCAAATGCAGGCAGACCTACCGGATGGTGGTAATAAGAAAGAACCTTAGCGTTGAAAAAGGAGAGGAAGTACTATTTGACGATATCAGGTATTTTTTCTATATCACAACGCGCAGAGATTTGACGGCAGCAGAGGTGGTGAGATTGGCAAATGGACGCTGCGACCAGGAGAATGTAGTGGAGCAGTTAAAAAACGGAGTAAATGCGATGAGAGTGCCGGTGCGTGATTTGGAAAGCAACTGGGCGTATATGGTGATGGCGGCATTGGCGTGGAATCTGAAGTCATGGTTTGGATTGTTGATGCCCAATAAAGTTCGCGGGGCTGAAGTAATAAAGATGGAGTTTCGCCGGTTTCTATATACGCTGATTTTGTTGCCTGCTCAGATAATCAGGACAGGACGAAAGATAGTATATCGAATACTTGGGTATAATGCATGGCTGAAGGATTTCTTTGCAACATGGGAGCGAATACGACGATTAAAATTAGCGATTACATAGAGAAGATACGATTTAAGCAGAAAGTTAAAACAAGAAAAGATGAAAGCGGGAAAGGTGCGTAGGAATCATGGAAGTTTTACCGGTAAGAATGTGTTTTAGGTTTTATGATGGTAATGATCGAGGCATTCACGCTATAAAATCATCGCTTTGAGAGATTAACAGGCAAAAATGTAACTTGTCGATGGATAAGATGGGGCTCTATACAACTCATAGAAAAGCCTCGCTTGTTTTAGGACTAGATCCTCCTTATTACCAGAAAGGGGCGGATCTTTATATGAACTTCTATTCAAAAGAAGATCACAAGAGGCTTTCTATGAAAGTTCATCAATTGCGCAAGAAATGGATAGTTTCATATGATAACCATGAATATATTTTGAACCTATATGCAGAAAAACGTAAACTAATGCATAAACTTTCCCAGTCTGCATCTAATAGAGTAGGTGATGAAATAATTATTTTTTCCGAAAAAATAAAATTTAGTGATTCTAATAGCGCACTTAAATCGCCGGTACTATGTTAGGGCAAAAAACACATAACAATCACATGCACTCGGACAACAAAAAGCGCCGCTCCTCGTTTCTCGTCGCTCTGCTTTTTGCTGCCGGTGATGTGAGGCGTTGGGTTGCTAAAAACACATGAAAAGAGTCTGTGGAACTTGCATATTTAGCATCGACAGCAAAGCTGAGCGATCAGGTATCCATGTTGTGTGCGCCTTCGATAATGAATCGCGTCGGGATAGTACCGAAGGCTGTGATAGATGGAAAGAGACGACGGCTGGATTGTCGAAGAAAGATAGAATTGATTTAGCCAACAGACTTAAGGAGGAGCAAAGTACTCAACTGAGGCATCAGGAGGTAATTCAAGACGCGAAGGAGGGCCGCAAGTTCCAATTCAAGTTGTTAATCTTGGGGGCTCTGCTTGGTGTCATTGGGACTTTGGTTGCACAGGCTATATGGTCCCTTTGGACGAAATAGTTCTACAACCCAAGGAACTGCTGCGGACGGCTGAATCGCTCTTTTTTTTGAATTTGCAGTTTCTTAATGTTTATCGTTCTCGGTGGCTCAGTGTTCAGCCGCCGCAGACTTCAACCGTTCCCCCCTCCGCTCCGCTTCGAGGAGAACCAGGCACTCAAACGGATGCCCTTCGGGCGACCGCTCAGCGCCGCAATGTG
>BDTA01000083.1 GCA_002897935.1 bacterium BMS3Abin08 | reverse complement strand
GGACGGACAGTTTGTGAGTGTATAGATATAGCTGCATCCTGGACTCATAATAAGATCCGTCACGGCCTCAAGTTGCATAAGGGGGATGTCTTTACCATATGACATGCCTGAAGTTAAGACAAGTACGAAAAGCACTGAAAATATAGTCCTTCTTATCACAACCATATAATAAAACACCGCTCCTCATCCCGGCAATAAGGATCATTATTCAAACGTCTATGTTACAATTGAATTATGAAGGAATTATGAAGTTTTCACCTGTGCTTCACTCATCAGCACATCGGCCGGAACTTGCGGTATCTTCAGTTCCCCGTCCATTCAAAAACCCTTTCTTCTTCCCTCGGAATTCCCCGGATCCTGATCCTGAAGTCCTCGATAGGACTTCCGATGTTGAAGAATATCAATCCAAATGAGTGATGTCCGCTCAGACTGTTGGCATCATCGGGTTTTATAACCTTACCATCATAATTCAGTGTTGTGATCTCCTTAAGGTCAAACCCGGCCAAATCTACAGAATGGGTGTTGATTGCAAACTTCACGATAAGCCTATCAGGTGACATAATCCGGGGAGTCAGTTCAATCAGGACATCTCCTGATTCCATGGTCCCGGAGGACCTGGTCTCAAAAACCCTTTTCTTATCTGAAATAAGCGTGCCCTCTTTATTCTCCCCCGTGACCTTGGCAGTAACAGGCTGTTCATTCTTTACTGCAAAAGAGAAGGCAAAGACAAGCCCGAACCCTACCAGGGCAGCGAGCCCAAACAATAATATCTTGTCAAACCTCATGGTTCTTCCTCCTTAAATACTGATATACAGCGTTACCAGAAAGGTAACAGCGCTGAAAATGCTTATACCGTAGAACGACCTCTTCATATCTAATTTCATCAGCCGGGACAAGACCCCCCTTCCCTCCGCATACAGGCTGTGCTCCTGGATTATCCTCAGCATAAGTGTAATCCCGATCAGATTGGACAGCACACCTGTTGTTAAAAAAAGGCTCTGAAAGCGATTGAAAAATATGACTGCTGCGGACAACCCGAGCAATGGGAAAACATCCGTGACATGATGCGCGCAACATGCAACCATTGAAGTGGTGGAGATACCGCCTGCTGCTGCAACTGTAGAGGTAGCCACCCCTGAGTCTCTCTTCATCTTCATTGTTGCCCGTATGTATGTATACAACCCCGACTGGAGGGCAAACCCTGCAACCAGCAACGCTATCCAGTGCCACATTGCACGGAACTGTTCAAGGGCATGGGAGAATGAATTGGCTACCGAAAGCACCAGAAAATACAAAGATAGGAGTATTGCGCCTGAAAAGGCCCCCCAAAAGAACGATCTTCTGACGATATGTGCCTCCTGTGGTCTTTCCCTGATCTCTCTTTCCACCATCATGCAACCCCTTTATCCTGCGTTTTTTAATGAAACCGCAACATACACTGCATATCTTACGATAGCATTCAAATGCGAAGAGATTTTGAAGGAACTGTGAAAAAGTTGTGAAAGAGGGGCCTTACCTCATTCAAGTAAGGCTTAAATATCGATCCCGAAGTCAGGGAAATAGGTGGAAAGCAGACTTACCATATTTGTGAGAAGCAGAATGCCGAATATAATCAGGAGCAACCCGCTGATTATCATTATAACCTTCATGTATTTCCGTATCCTTTTGGAATAACTCAAGAAGCTGTTAAATGCAAGGGATGACAGAAGAAAAGGGATGGCAAGTCCAAGGGAATATACTGAAAGCAATTTTACACCATATACTGGAGATCCCTTACTCCCGGCATACAGGAGTATGCTGCCAAGTATTGGCCCTATACACGGAGTCCATCCGGCAGCAAAGGTCATTCCCACGGCTGTTGATCCAAGATACCCGGACGGTTTACCGCTGATATGCAGTTTTTTCTCCCTCGTCAAAAACCCTATCTTCAAAAAGCCCGACACAAAGAGTCCAAAAACAATAATCAGGACACCTCCGGCAATCCTTATAGTATCCTCATACTGATAGAGTATGCCCCCTATGGCAGAGGAGGAAGCGCCAAGGGCGATAAACAGCATGGAAAAACCAACAACAAAGGCCAGAGAATTCGTCAGGGTCAGAAACCTGATTCTTGCCCTATCCGGGGCAGAGGTCAGATCCTCGAAAGAAATCCCTGTGATAAAGGATACGTAGGAGGGCACAAGCGGCAAAACACAGGGAGACAGAAAGGACAGTAATCCCGCTAAAAACGATATTGAATATGAAATATCCTTCATATGAAAAACTCTACTGTCGCGTCAACTCTCAATTGTCATTCCGGCTTGTCCGGAATCTAAGAGGAGTATGATTCCCGACGCAGCGGGAATGACAATTCAAACACCCCGACATTACAAGGTTGACACTACCCTGTTGAATGAAAAACAGCTCGTTATCATCTGGTCGGCAAGAGCTTGACCTCGCCTGCCGTTTAAAATAACCTTAAGATGTGAAGAAATTATGAAGAGGCATGGGGTTCAGGTATTGAAGTCTTCACAAGAAATTCACAAAATCTTCAATCAATCTTCAAACTGTCCCTGTAAGATATAACTTAACAGAAGTGAGGCGGCCATACAGTTTTGAAAAACATCATTGAGTCTTCATACGCTTAAAGACATTTAAGTCAGGGTGATCTCAATTACCTCCGTAAGGCAGCCGGCTACACCTCCCCTCCGGCTGCCCCTTTTTATGGTAAAAGTAAGTTTTATAAGGAGAGGATATACGATGAGTTACAGAAAGCCCCTGCACCTCACATTGATTTATACGGTTCCCTTTGTTCTGGTATTATCTATCCTGATGTTTTCTTTAATGGCATGGAGCATAAAGAAACACAGAAATGAACAGATAACCGGGCTGGTTGAAACAGGGAGGGTCCTTTCCAGGCAGATATTGATCCGAATCAAAGACTCAAAAAAACAGGAACCGTTGTTCTCCGGAGAGGGTTCTGGAATATCAAATACGGGTGGGCATGGATTCAGGGTGATTTCAAACCCGTCGGGATCCAAGACAGGGAAAAACCTTCTTGAGAAACTCGGCGCAGCACAGGAGACTTACGCCTTTATTGAAAGAAAGGGTATAAGGTTCTTTGAGTTTGTTAAAAAAATAACCAAGCCGGAGTTACTCAAAGGGGATGTGCTGGTTGTGGATATACCCGCAGATATTTCTGACAATATACACCACGCAAAGGTTGCAAGAGAGATAGTTTCATTTATCATTGTCGGAATATTTTCAATGGTCTTTGTCATATTCACTTCATGGAGGCTGTCAAGGAAAATCAGTTTCGGAATCGGCAGAGAGGTTGAAGAAAAAAGACTCAAGGCACTGATTGAACTGGCAGGAGCAACCGCCCATGAGATACGGCAGCCCCTCTCCATTATAATATGCTATTCCGAACTCCTCAATGAGATGAACAAGAAAGGACCTGTCTCTGAAGAACTTAAAATCATTAAGGAACAGTGCATCAGGATGGACGAAATCACTCAAAAGATGCTGAATATTACCCATTACAGGACTATAGAATACACAAACGGCATTATGATCTTTGACATTCATGCACAGGAGGCAAAGTCAGTCGCCAATTAACAGCCCTAAGGAAGAAGCCATGTAATCCCCCCCTATATCCCTCTCTTGGGTGATATAGCCGAGATTGCCACTGAAATTTTTCCTGAACCATCTCACAGAAGGAGGAGGAAAGGAATGGTTAAGAAACTCACAGTATTAATGCCGGTAGTTATAAAATACCCCCTGTATCCAGACCTAAATGTGGGTAAGGATAAGTTTGGAAAAGGGAGAAGGCTTTTGTTCAGTTTTGTGTATGATGATAAGCTTAAACGGGAAGAAAGGTGCTGAACTATTACGGAAAACTTGATTACTTAGAGTTTGTGTATAAAGTCGAACAGTTGTCGTTTTTCCGTCATTCCGGCTTGTCCGGAATCGTTCTTTGAGAAGGATTCCCGACTCCCGAATGCGTTCGGGATTGCGGGAATGACTAATGACTGTTATTTATACACAGACTCTATTCAGTGTCTATGTATAAATTGCCATTTTTTATTCTTGTCATGCCCGAAGTCTGTAATCGGGCATCCAGAACTTATTGAAAAGAATAGATTCCGGCTTAAGGACTGCCGGACTGACAGATAGAAAAATCGAGTTTATACACAGACTCTATATAGAAGAATCGTGTAATTCAGGCCAACCGACAATCCCGTCCGAATCCTCCGTTTGACTCGTGGGTCAAATTGAGGGCAGGTGGGTCAAGCTCTCCCGGAGCTTGCCAATGTTATGTAGTACCGGTAAGGACTTCGAAGTCCTTTACCCTGAAAAACACGAGTACGATTCCTGTCACTCCTGCCACATAGACACAGTAAGTGGCCAGATTGGAAAACCTGTTTATAAGATCCGGAAATACACCCCATAAATCCCTGCCCCCTGCCTTAAGTAAAAATGAGTAGCAGAGACGGATAAAGAAAATACCCCCTATCCAGGGAGCCGCAGCTGTTATATGCAGTGTATCCGTCACAACGGGCAGATTAAAATAGCCGTTTACTCCCTGGTGTCCCGAGATACTGAGAGTAACCACTATCGAAAAAGAAAGAGCAATGCCTGAGAGGGCCAACCACAACCTTGGCCTCCTGATTGTTAAGAAGGCAACGATGATAAGCGGCAGAAGAAGAATGGTCCTGATGAGAATAAGCTGTCCGTACTTTGTCTTTACGAGAAAGATAGGGAGTATGGGGAAAACCCCGGTTAGTGGTGTTTCCGTCATTACAGAGGCATGAAAAACGAGATGTATAAGGTTAAAAACAAAGGTAAACAGAGCAGACAGGAATATGACGACCGATGCAGTCTCACCAAAACACCTTTTCCCTCCTTCAATCACACAGACATCGGCACCCGAGGGACCTGTAACTATAAACCTGGAGAAGAGGGCTCCTGCAAGAAAAATCACACCGGTAAGGAAGAGCCAGTATGATAAAACCATTAGTACATATGGAATGGTCATTCCGTGACGGTAAAGGCAAACTTTCCCTTCTGGCTGTGCCCGTCAAGGCTCATGCACTTCCATTTCACGGTGTACTTGCCTGAGGAAAGAGGCCCTTGAAGGTCGGCCTCCATTATGGTGTCATTCTCTAAAAACCCGGTCTTTCCGGAGACCTTCCTGCCCTTCTCATCAAAGACCTCAACCCTTGAGAAGGCCCTTTCTACAGATCCTGCAAAGGTTATCGTGATCTTTTCAGGGGCCTTTTTGGTTACAGACTGAGGCGCTGGAGTACTCTCAATCATAAATATATGGCCAAAACTGATGGCAGGAACAACAAGCAACAGAACAACAGACATCAGTATCTTTTTCATCGTTACCTCCTTCTTTTCTCCTTGATAAAAAATTTCACATCACACAAAACACAAGGAAAATTGCCTGATCACCCGGCATATCCCCAACACAAAAAACGGGGGTCAATCAATATGCCGGCCGGTCACGGGAGGACCGATCATATATATACTCACAGCCACCGTCACAATCGCGCAAGGCCCCATAACCACCGTAAATCTGTGGACTTTTTAGAAGGGCGGCTTTAGTCTCCCGGTCCCGGGCACCCTGTAAAGGAGATAGAAGGAGGGGCCGCCGTCGGAACCGGATAGTTACATTACACGGATAACGGCTGAAAGCCTCCGCTGAAAACGGGGGAGGAGAGCCGCGAATACAGCAAATCCGGATTTCCATAAATGGCCCCCCACCTTCGGTGAGGGGGGCTTCATTATTTTTTATCAATCAGTTTTGTCAGTTTATCGGCACTCATTGCACCACTCACAACACGTCCGTCCTGAAAGATAAGGGTTGGTGTTCCCGAAATCCCCAACTTCTTACCAAGGGCGATATTCTTATCCACCACATCCGTCTGACATGTTGGATCCGGGAGGGTCTTCTTTGCATAAGCATCCTCAAGAAGCTTTAGAGCCTTGTCATTTGACTTTTCGCATACAATGGCCTTTGCATTATTGTATGACTTCGGATGGATACTCACCAGGGGAAACATCTTCAGATAAAATGCGATGTCTTTCCTCTTGTCAACAATCTTCTTCATCTCCGGATGAAGTCTGGCGCAGTAGGGTCAGTCGGGGTCGTCAAAGACAATCACCTTGTGCTTTGCGTTGGCATCTCCGAGAAGGAGGGCATCGTCAAGGGGTATCTGTGAGAAATCTACCCTGTTGATTTTATCGAATTTTTCCTTTGTGAGGTTTTTACGGCTTTCCAGATCAACTATTGAACCGAGTACGAGATTCTTCCCTGCATAATCGAGATAAACAATAGACTTCTTACCACTACCACTCTGAACAACCACCTCCCAGAGCCCTTTGACGGCAGCCTTATCAACTGACAGCACCTTTAGTCCCGGCGCCACCTTTTGAAGGATCTGTTTGGCCTGATCGTTCGTGAGTTTCCCTACATTCCCGGCTGCATATACCGTGGGCACCGAGGCTATCGACAGGAAGGCGGTCAGCAGAAAGAGAACACAGGATCTGAAATACACATTCTTCAACATGGCAACTCCTTTCATTTTGTTTTTCTTGATTGTAAAGCAAAAATATGAATAAAGTATGAAGACAGTGAACACGGATATACTACAATTAATACACCGGGTTCTGGTATATTAACTGATAATGCAGAGAAATGAAAAGATATCCGAATTCCCCAAGGTCCCCCTTATGTTGAACGGGATATCTCCCCGTTTTCTGAAGGAGAACCTCGTCATTCCCCTGGAACTGAAGGGCAACAGGCTTGTAATTGTAACCGCAGACCCCGATAACAGAGAGGTTATAAGCGCCCTTCAATACGCCACAGGTCACTCAATCGAGGTATTACACGGTGACAGGGACGGGATCACCGACTATCTTGACAGCCTATATGGCAAGGAAAACACAATCAACAAGATAATAGAAGACATAGACCAGCTCAGTTACGAAGAGATTACAGAGGAGGAACAGGATATCGGGCACCTGAAAGACCTCGCCTCAGAGGCGCCTATAATCAAACTGGTGAATCTCATTATAACGAGGGCCATAGAGAGCAGGGCCAGTGATATACACATCGAACCCTTTGAGGATGAACTCAAGGTCAGGTACAGGATAGACGGTGTACTGCACGATGTGGAATCAACCCCGAGGAAACTCCAGCCGGCCATCATCTCCAGGGTCAAGATCATGGCTAAACTGAACATAGCTGAACGGAGGCTCCCACAGGATGGGAAGATAAAGTTAAAGGTCCTCGGCAAGGATATCGACATGAGGATATCCACGATCCCGGTCATCTACGGTGAAAGCGTGGTAATCAGGATACTTGACAGGGAAAGCATCGTGATTGATCTCCAACAGCTCGGCTTCCCCCGTGAAACACTCGGCACCTTCAACCGCCTTATCACTCTCCCCAACGGCATAATTCTTGTAACAGGACCGACAGGCAGTGGAAAGACCACCACCCTTTACGGTGCCCTTGACAAGATCAACAGCCCTGAAAAAAAGATTATCACCGTCGAGGACCCCGTTGAATATCAGTTGAAGGGGATTAATCAGATTCAGGTAAAACCCCGGATCGGCCTTGATTTTACAAACACCCTCAGACATATCGTCAGGCAGGATCCCGACATAATAATGATAGGCGAGATAAGGGACCTTGAGACCGCCGAAATCGCCATACAGTCATCACTGACGGGTCATCTTGTCTTCTCCACTCTCCACACAAACGATGCCCCAAGTGCCATCACCAGGTTGATCGAGATGGGTGTCGAGAGCTATCTGATTTCCTCCACAATCAGGGCCGTACTGGCCCAGAGACTCGTAAGGGTAATCTGTCCGGAATGCAAGGAAGAGGACAGGGATATATCCGACGAGGAAAGGAGGCTCCTCGGCATCAACCCGGGTGTAACACTCTACAGGGGAACAGGCTGTGAGAACTGTGCCGGCACCGGGTTCAGGGGCAGAACCGGAATATTTGAACTCCTCGTTATCGACGAACTCGCAAGAAATAAAATAGTAAAGAACATCGACTCTGCTGAACTCCGGAAGGTTGCCCGGCACTCGGGCATGAGGACCCTGATGGAAGACGGTACACGAAAGGTCATGAGAGGCATCACAACAATCTCAGAGGTCCTCCGCGTCACCCAGGAGGTCTGACAATGCCCATATTCTCTTACAAGGCAACCTCTTTTGACGGCGCCATACATGAAGGAGTAATTGAAGCTCCTGATGAAAAATCGGCCATAGAATCGATCAAGGATTCCGGATTTATCCCCATAAAGGTTGCCAGGCCCGGAACAAAGAGCCGTCTCTTTGATATCAGGGGATGGAGGAAGGCCGATATACTCACCTTCACCACAGAACTCTCCGCCCTCCTTGGTGCAGGTCTGCCACTTGACAGGAGCCTTAATATCCTCTCGGAGATTACCGATCAGAAACAGATGAAGGGGGTAATCAAGGCGATCCTCAAGTCCATAAGTGAAGGGAGTTCCTTCTCCGAGGCGCTCTCCATGCATCCGAAGACCTTCCCGAAACTCTACATTAACATGGCCAAGGCAGGGGAGGCCGGTGGTGTGCTGGACGTGGTTCTTGACAAGCTGGTCGAATTCCTTGAGACCTCAAAGGAACTGAGTGAACACCTCTCCTCTGCAATGATCTATCCCGCTATACTGACTTTGACGGGTGGTGCCTCTATTATCATACTCCTTACTTACGTTATACCGAAATTCTCAAAGATCTTTACAGACCTTGGTCAGACACTCCCCCTTCCCACACAGATACTGATGTCGCTCAGCACCTTTATGAGTAACTACTGGTGGATAATCATCTCCGTCTTTATCGGCTCATGGGTTATGCTGAGAAGGTATATCTCCCGCCCTGAGGGAAAGAAGAGGTGGGATGAATTCAAGATCAAGCTCTTCAGGGACATAGTCGTAAAACTCGAGACAGCACGTTTCTGCAGAACCCTGGGGACCCTCCTCCGAAGCGGGGTGCCGCTGCTGCAGGCCCTTTCAAACGTGAAGGATGTCATCGGAAACACGGTCTTTGCCTCTGCCATAGAAAAGGTGATAAAAGGAGCAAGGGAAGGAAAGGGTGTTTCCGCTCCTATAGAAAAAACAGGGGTCTTCCCGTCCCTTGCTCTGTCCATGATAAAGGTTGGAGAAGAGACGGGACAGCTTGACAGCATGCTTCTTAAGGTTGCAGACACTTACGAAAAAGGACTCAGGACAACGGTACGGAGGTTCATAAGCCTCCTTGAACCGATGATGATCCTCATAATGGGGCTGGTAATCGGCTTTATCGTCGTATCAATCCTGATGGCAATCTTCAGTATAAACGAATTACCGATGTAGTACGTCTTTTAGAAATGAAACTCCTTAACCCTTACTTCAGGCAATCTCCCTCATCCCTAAATAACAACAGGACAGGGCATCACAACTCTGAAAGGGGATTCACCCTGATGGAGCTGATTGTTGTTATGGTTTTGGTGGGTATCATGGTCGGGCTCGTAGGAATCGGTTTCAGCAGGGCCTTGCCCGGCGCCAAGTTCAGGTCGATGGTGAGGGACATCTCTTCAATGCTGAGATATGCAAAAAACAACGCACAGATAAGGGGCCGTGAGACAACCGTAACGATTGATATAGATAACCACAGGGTCTGGGTTACAAAAAAAAAGATCCTGACCCTCCCGGAGGATATCGGGATCAGGATTAAAGACCCTTTTGAGGGTGAAATAGACAGCGGAAGTTATCAGGTAATCTTTTATCCTGAAGGGGCCTCTTCCGGGGCGGAGATAATACTTACAAGGAAGGCAACCTCATACTCCATAACGGTAGATCCACTGACCGGAAGCTCAACCAACAAGACATATGAATAGTACAAGGCGACTCCATAAAAACGGATTCACCCTGATAGAGGTTATCGTGGCGATTGCAATCCTTGCAATCGGCATTGTTGCCGTGTCAGAGGTGTTTTCCATATCATTGAGGTCGATTTATTCAACAAAAAAACATGCCGACCTCTCACTGATAGCCCTCTCCGAGATGAGAATACTCCTCCTTGACCCCTCGCTGGAAGAGGGTATCGACAAACACGTTGAAGATGATTATGAGGTTGAAACCACGATCGAAGAGGTAGAGAACGAGAGGTACAAAGGCCTCCCCTACAGGCTTTACAAAATACGATTAACCGTTTCCGAGCCCCGGGGGGGCAAGAGGGTTACACTACGAACAGAGAGGATTATAAAGTCACTGACTCAATGAAAATCATTTGTAATTCAGGACACCGCATGGGGGGAAGGGTAAACAAGGGATTCACCCTGATAGAGATCCTGATATCCATCACCATCCTGAGCATTGTAATACTGATAATCGGTGGGGCCCTGAGGCTTGGAATCAGTTCCGTCGACAGGGGGAAAGCCGAGGTGGAAAAAATAGACAGACTGCGTTCCCTGGTACTCCTGCTTGACAGGCAGATCAGCTCTGCAGTGCAGACCACCCATACGGTAAACGGTGAAAATATCGTATGGTTTACCGGGGACAATAAGGGCTGTTCGTTCCTTTCGACCTCCTCCTTGTGGGGCAGGCGGGAGGGCCTTATTGAAATAACCTACGCTGTTGAAGAAGGAGACCGGGAGGATTTCAGAATTACCGAGACTGAAAGGCTCCCGGGCGAAAAGGATGGATTGAGGCTGACGATCTTTCCTGATCTCAAGGATGCGGAATTTGCATATTTTACCTACGATACCGATGGTAATCCTCAATGGCTGAAGGACTGGACGGAAAAGGACAAATTCCCTGTGGCGATTGCACTGCGCATTAAGGGGAAGGCCCTTGATCACAACCTGATATTTCCCCTGATGAGCAAGGGAATAATGAAACAGCAGCAGCCGGCAAGTATTTCAAACAAGGAAGAACTCGGTCGCCGTCTCTTACCGTTCAGGTAGGAATATCAGCATACGGAGATATCGGCATACTAAAAATGAGAAGAGAGATCAACTTCCGTTTTAAGCAACAGGATGGGGTAGCCCTACTCCTTGTGTTATGGGTACTGATTCTACTGATGGTGCTTGGCATGTCCTTCTCATACATGACACGGACAGAACTGGAAGCCGGGCACTACTTCAACAGGAGACTGAAGGATGACATGCTCCTGGAGGGTGCCATACAGAGGGCCGTACTCGAGCTGCTTCATGCAAGGAAGTCACCGGATGCCGAGGATATATGGGACCTCAACGGCGGGCTCAACCTGTTGAAAGAGGATAATTTCGAGATGGAAATAAGGATCATACCGGAGTCCTCAAAGGTGGATTTAAACAGGGCATCTGATGTAATATTAAAGGGCCTCCTTGCCGCAATAGGCGTTGATGCAGAGACTCAGGATGTGATTGCCGATTCACTGCTTGACTGGCGTGATCCCGATGACCTTCACAGACTCAACGGTGCGGAGAATGACTATTACCATTCCCTTGACCGTCCGTATGATTGTAAAAACGGCAACCTCGACAGCACGGAGGAACTCCTCCTCGTAAGGGGTGTCACGAGGGAGATATTCTACGGTAACGGGGAAAAACCGGGACTCAGGGACTATGTCACCGTATTTTCAGATAGCGACAGGATTAATATCAACACCGCAGCCCGTGAGGTCCTGCTCTCACTTCCCGGTATGGACGAAGATACTGCAGATGCAGTTATAGAGTACAGAAAGAATAAACAGATCAAAAACTCTGCAGAACTGCAGGATGCCCTGGGAGGCCTCTATGCAGGCATATCAGGGTATGTGACTTTCTCCGCGGGCAACACTTACAGGGTAATTGCCCGGCGCAAGGGAAAGGCTTTCGGGATTGAAGCGACGATCCAGATAAACGGTAATGATTTTACCATCAGAAAATGGAAAGAAACCGTGAAGCAGATTGAAAAAAAGCATGAAGAATCTTAAGGAAATACTCTTTTACAACCCCTTCGAGGAATATCTGAGGATCGATTCCTCCCTGTCGGTGGCCATAGAGGACCACAGGATATCGGTCTGTTATATTAAGAGGAGCCCGGTCTCTCTCAGGATAGAGGCACTCCAGACACTCACCATATCTGAAAAACACCCGGGGCCCGGTGAACTGGTATCGACTACGGGGATGGTGCTATCCGACCGGGGCGTCAAAAACAAGGAGATAATCCTCTCTGTGCCCCACGAGTGGGTGTTGACCACAAACATCGAGCTACCCGGATCTGTTGAAGAAAACCTCTCCGATGTACTCTCCTATGAGATGGACCGGTATACCCCTTTCAGCTCTGAACAGGTCTTCTATGATTACAGAATAATATCCCGGGACAATTCAAAGATCCTCCTCATGCTTACCCTGATAAACAGGGAGTTGCTTGTCCCCATAATAAACACATACAAAGAGGATGGTTTTTCAATAAAAATCGTCACACCTGAACAGACAGCCTCTTCGTTTCTGATAAACTGGTTATATCCCGGAAAGAAAGTCCTCTTCTTAAAAAGGACCTCCGATGGTTATCTCTCGCTCCTCAGCCAAAAGGGCCTGCCCCTCAGTCTTGAAGAGGTCTCTACGGCAGACCATATAATAGATACACTCCGGAAAGACTCCGGTGATGACCTGAGACCCGACATGATCGTCTATTTAAACGGCAGCGGGTTACAGGACCCCCTTAGTGAAACGGGCATTCCATCACACGACCTCTCCGAATCACTGAAAAAAGCGATAAGTGGGCCGGTTTCAGGAGAAGGGGTATCCGCCATCGGGGCCTCCCTTATGGGTATCTCGGGGAAGGAAACCCTGAATCTTCTCAGCCTCGGGAAAAGGGAGACCGTAAAGAAGCCGGTTGCTCTCTCGGCATTTCTCTTGATTCTTCTTGCCCTGATTATAGGCGCATCTCTGACATTACCCGTAATAAAAAACGAAAAAGAGGTGGAAGCCCTGACAGTTGAGATCAATACCCTGAAGGGGCGTGTAAAAGAGGTGGAGGCATTAAAGGGTGAGCTAAAGGTACTCAACAAAAAAATCAACGCAATACGGGGCTTCAAAAGCAACGCCCCCGTAATGATTGAGATCCTTAAGGAGGTAACCACGCTCTTACCGGACGATACATGGCTTACAAGACTTGAGGTGAAGGATGGGAAGGCAACCTTCGAGGGCTTCTCCGACAGTGCAACCAAGCTCATATCCATCCTGGAGTCATCGGATATATTCAGGAATGTCAGCTTTTCCTCAACTACCGTCAAAGACAGGAGGCTGAACAAGGAACGCTTCAGGATCAAGGCGGAACTCGAAGGGGTAGAACAGGGCAAATGACAACTAACAGGAGAAGACTAATAGGAATCATACTAATAGCCCTGCTCTCTATAGCGGTTTTCTACCAGTACGGGGTTAGTGGATTAAGAGAAAGGAACCGCAATCTAAGGGAAGAGAAAGAGATAAAGATCCGTACACTGACAAAATACCGGGCACTGCTCTCACAGGAAGAGGCCCTCAGGAAAGAGGTCAATGAACTGCGGAGTCTCGTCAAGGATGAAGAGCTCAAACTCCTCAGCGGGGATACCCCCGCCCTTGCCTCAGCGTCACTTCAGGGTATGGTTAAACGGATTATAACGGATGCAGGGGCTACCATCAGGAGCGAGCGGGTGGAGCGGACCGAAGAGCATGACGGATACAGGGTCGTTTCAGTCAGTGTGGACCTGAATGTTAAATCCATAGCAGAACTCTCAAATATTATTTACAATATAGAATCAAGGACCCCCTATATGGTTATGAGGGAGATGAGCATACGCGTCAGGAATTACAGGAGGCCCTCAGGTCTGACCGTAAGACTCAAGATCTCGGGACTCTCCATCAGCTAACCCCTTCTTTATCATACTTTCTTGTTCAGGCATGCATTCCCATGACAGGAGGAAACACCAGATACGTCGCATTAAGCACCCTCAACGATATACTCTTCAGGGGCAAAAAGCCCAGGGAGTTACTCGATGGACTACCGGAGACCCTCGACCGGAGAGACCGGGCATTCATCCAGGAGATCATATACGGGGTGCTGCGAAACCTCTACTTTCTCGACTGGTGCCTGAAGCCTTACCTCAGGAGGCCTGAAGGACTTAAAGATTCAACGCTTAACAACCTCAGAATCGGTGCATATCAGATACTCCTCATGAGGGTTTCAGACTGGGCTGCGGTAAGCGAGACAGTAGAGGTTGAAAAAAAGACCGGCAGGAACACGGCGTTAACAAATGCCGTCTTAAGAAGACTGCTCCGCGACAGGTCCTGTCCACCTCTGCCCGATGAAGAGGTAAAAAGACTCTCCATTTCCACCTCCCATCCTGAATGGCTTGTAAGGAGGTGGCTCAAGAGGTTCGGCGCCCCGGAGGGAGAAAAACTCCTGAGGAAAAACAACGAGAGGCCGAATCTGACATTACGTGTAAACCTCCTGAGGAAGTCAAGGGAGGAAATCGCCTCTATCCTGGACAGCAGAAACATCAGATACAGGTTTACAGAACTTTCATCTTCCGGAATAGTTATCGAACCCAATCACGTCTTCCCCGAAATTGCCGATCTTATCGGAGACGTTTACGTACAGGATGAGGCTGCCCAGCTTGTGACCTCCCTCCTTCATCCCGGACCGGGGCAGCGGATCCTCGATGCCTGCTCCGCTCCCGGAGGCAAAACAACCTACATCGCCGAGTTGACCGGTGACATGGCGGAGATCATCGCCATGGATATAAGCCCTGAGAGGGCATCTCTCATGAGAGGAAATATTGAACGTCTTGGATTCAAGTCAATACGGGTCGTCATCTCGGACTCAACCCTGATGAATGCCGGATCCATGTTTGACCGGATCCTCCTCGATGCCCCGTGCTCCTCTATGGGAGTCATCAGGAGAAACCCCGATGTCAGATACCGGCACCACCCCTCCGACCTCAAAAGGTTTCATGAAAAACAGCTTGACCTGCTCCTTAAAGTAAGTCCTCACCTGAGGAGAGGAGGCGTGATTCTCTACACTGTCTGTTCAACCGAGCCGGAGGAGGGACCGGACGTGGTGAATAAGTTCTTGCATAAAAGGAAAGATTTTTTTATTATAGATATCGGGTATATTGAAACACCGGCAGTTAAAACCGGGTTAAAGGGATTCCGCACAGAGGATGGGTTCTTCCTCAGTCTCCCCCACAGGGATGATATGGACGGTTTTTTCGCTGCAGTACTTTCTTTGCACTGATTTGCTTATGAAGACAATTTTCAAGATAACCCTCTATTTCACATTATTTCTCGTACTGACTGTTTTCAGCAGCTACGTAACATTCAGGATTATGGGCGCCAAAAAGACGGTTGCGGTTCCGGACCTCAGGAAAAAGAACCTGATCGAGGCGAACAAGGAGATAATGGAACGCAGGCTCTATATCAAGATCGATGGAGAGGAATTCAACCAGACACTGCCCGCAGGCACTATTATAAGACAGGAAATCCCTCCCCGGGAGCGAATCAAGCAGGGAAGGACTATCAGGGTTATAATAAGCAAGGGACCAAAGAGGTACTACATGCCCGATTTCATCGGACTGAATGTTGATGAGGCCCGTGATCTTGCCATAAAAAACAACTTAAAGATCAAGCGCATCCTGAGGGCCCGTTCGGATGCCTACGAGAAGGATACGGTAATCGGCCAGAGGCCCACACCCGACGAGAGGGGTGCGGACAGGGTTTCGCTGCTTGTGAGCAATGGCCCCTTTGATGTGTTGTACTCCTGTCCCGATTTTGCAGGCATGTCCCTCTCTGCTGCAAAAGAACTCGTTGAAAAAATGGGTCTGGAGATCGAGCTGAGCGGCTATGGAAGCAGAATAGTGGGACAGAAACCCGCCGCCGGTTCAATCATCAAGAGAGGTGATTTGATTAAACTAAAACTGGAACACAAGGAGGAGCAGCGACTGAGATGGTTATGATCGCACCGTCAATCCTTTCGGCTGATTTCACCATCCTCGGCAGGGAGATATGGGACGCCGAGGCTGCAGGGGCAGACCTCATCCATGTAGATGTTATGGACGGACACTTTGTTCCCAACATGACGATAGGACAGGAGGTTATAAGGGCTATCAGAAAGGTTACAAGGTTACCCTTTGATGTCCATCTCATGATCGAAGACCCCGACAGGTACATAGCTGACTTTGCAGGGGCTGGAGCCGACATAATCACCGTTCACCAGGAGGCCACGGTCCACCTTCACAGGACCGTTCAAAGCATCAAAGAGGAGGGCAAAAAGCCGGGGGTATCCATAAACCCCGCAACACCCGTCCGGACCCTCGAGGAGATACTGCCGGATCTGTACCTCGTGCTTATAATGTCCGTCAATCCGGGATTCGGCGGACAGAGGTTTATCGAGGGGTCTCTGAAAAAGATCGAAACACTGAAAGGCATGATCGATGAAAGGAATCTCGACGTCCTGATAGAGGTCGACGGCGGGATAAAGACGGACAATGCAAGCAGGATCGTAAAGGCCGGAGCGGATATACTCGTTATGGGCTCCGCCTTCTTCCATGCCGAGGATTACAGTGCGTTGATGAAGGACCTGAGGAACCGTTTTGCGAACTGAAGAACTTCTACAGAAAGGGGAAAGACTGCGAAGCCGGTCCGACTACGGAGGGGCGCTCCGGAGGTTCCGCTCTGCACTGAGGCTTTCGTTAAGGAACAATGATACAGAAGGGGCACTTCACTGCCATATGGCTGCCGGAGATATGTCGAGGATGCTCGGGAGGTATAAGGATGCCCTCACACATTACAGTGATGCACTCGTTCTTTCAAGGAAAATCGGGGATAAATCCCTTCAATCGGATGCCGCTATAGGGATGGGGCTTGCCCTTCGAGGGATGGGACTATGGCGGGATGCACTGAGGTGTTTTGGACGTGCCGGGAGACATTTAACGGGGGAGAACGACCTCCCGGGCAAGGCATTCCTCTGCTGGGCTGAAGCAGGGGCCTGGAGATACAGGGGGCTTCCCCTCAAGGCAATTGAGCTATTGAAGGAAACCCTGAGTATCAGCAAAAGGCTCAAGGACAGGGAGATGGAGGGTTTCTCTCTCAACGCCCTTGGCGGTGCATCGAGGGTGGCAGGTCTTAACAGGGAGTCCCTCCGTTATTACGAGAGGGCAAACCGGATCTTTACCGGGAGGAACGACAGTTTCGGCAAGGCCTACTCACACTGCGGAATCGGTAATGCTTACAGGATGTATGGTGATTACGGCACGGCAATGTCACATTTCAGGAAGGCACTTGTAATCTACAAGAGGATCGGGGACATTGTAAGCTCTGCATACACCCTCTGGAGTATCGGGCAGAACTACACGATGCTGGGCCGAACAAAGCTCTCTGAAAGGTACTACCTCAGGTCGCGTGAACTGTTCAGAAAAACAGGTGATGTCCGGGGAATGGTCTATTTCCATCTTGGGATGGGCCAGGAATGCATTCAGAAAGGGGAGTTCAAAAAGGCGTCCGGACTGCTTAAGAAGTCCCTTGAAACAGCGGCGGAGTATGGCTTTCTGCTTGAGCAATGCCATAGCAGGCAGCTCATTAGATATCTCGATAGGGTAAAGTCCGGTAAGGTATTAACACCCCCGACATCATCCTGCTATAATAGGCTCGGGGTTAATATCAGGTTCGATGGGGTTCCCTTTAATATACCTTAAACCGATTCGAAGGGGAGCGGTTGTCTTATCTAAATATACCTAATGCGTTAACAACACTAAGGATTATCCTTATTCCTGTTTTCGTAGGAGCCCTTGTATACAAGAAAAACGATTATGCCCTGATTATCTTTATTTTTGCGGCTGTAACCGATTTTTTTGACGGTCTGATTGCACGCATGAGAAACCAGCAGACCAAACTGGGCAGGTTCCTTGACCCGGTAGCAGACAAGTTCCTGCTCGTTACGGCATTTGTACTCTTTGCAGTTTACGGGCTTGTGCCCAAATGGCTGAGCATCACGGTTATAAGCAGGGATATAATAATAGTTACGGGATGGCTTATGCTCTATCTCACCAGCCACGGGACAAGGATTGAGCCAACCATACTCGGAAAGCTTGCAAACGCCTTTCAACTGATCCTGCTTGCATACATACTCCTGGAGTTAAACCTCCGGGATGCCGGGATACCTGAACCGGACATCCTGATCATTATTACAGCGGTCTTAACCGTTTCCTCAGGAATACACTACATATACAGGGGGCTGACCTGATGCCGGCACACAATGGTAATACCGTCAAGCACGTGATGGAGGGAAGCCCTGCCGAACGTGCAGGGGTCCTCCCCGGCGATAAAATAAAGTCGATCAACCGTCACAGGATCAGAGACTCCATCGACCTTTTATTCCATTCAGGCAATCCTGAACTCAGCATCTCCTATATCAGAAAGGGAAAGACTTTCAGGACAAGTGTTCAGAGAGACGAAGGGGAACCTCTCGGTATTGAATTGAACCACTTTACGATAAAGAGGTGCAAGAACAGATGCATCTTCTGCTTTGTCCATCAACTACCCGCGGGTCTGAGAAAGACCCTCTATGTCAAGGACGAGGATTACCGGATGTCCTTCCTCTACGGCAACTATATAACCCTCTCCAATCTCTCCGCTGCCGACAGGAAGAGGATCGTTGAACAGAGACTCAGCCCCCTTTATATATCCGTTCATACAACAAACAGGGATTTAAGAAACAGGATGCTGGGAAATAACAACGGTGTTGATATTCTTAAAGAACTGAGACGGCTTGCAAAGCACAGGATCAGGATACACACCCAGGTAGTGTTATGTCCGGGATATAACGATGGAGAGGAGCTTGTAAGGACGATCAATGACCTCCAGAGGCTCTACCCCTATGTGACTTCGATTGCAGTGGTTCCCGTGGGACTGACCAGACACAGGAAGAACACCCTCGATCACGTTGGAAAGGACGAGGCAGCCGGAGCGCTCGGGATCATCGCCGACTTTCAGAAGAGATTTCTGAAAAGGTATGGCGACCCCCTCGTTTACGGATCAGACGAGTTATACATAAAGGCGGGTAAGACGTTCCCACCACTGAAAAACTATGGTGATTTTCCACAGATAGAAAACGGTGTAGGCATGGTCCCTTTATTTTTATCAAGGATGAGGAAGGCGCTTTCCGCCTTAAGGCCGTCGGGGAAGCATTATATCACCATAACAGGCACCTCGTTCTATCCCTTCCTCAAAAAATACACTGATAAAATTGCCAACAGCGTGAACCTGAAGCTCCTCCCTGTTGCAAACAGGTTTTTCGGAGACACCGTTACAGTGACGGGGCTTCTCACGGGAAGGGACATAATACACGAACTATCCGACATGGCCGGGAAGGCGGACTATCTGCTCCTTCCCGATATCATCCTGAGGGATGGAGAGGATACGCTCCTTGACAGTGTCTCGGTACAGGACCTGGAGAGGATCCTTGAGATAAAGGTTCGGGTTATCGAATCAACGCCCGAGGGATTAATAAAAGGACTGGAGGAATGACATGGAAATAAACGCAAGGACAAAGCTCATATGTCTCATCGGGAACCCCGTTGAACACAGCTTTTCGCCGAACATGCATAACGCAGCCTTTGATCAGCTGGGACTGAACTTCTGTTACCTGGCGCTGAAGGTAGAAAAGGAAGACCTCGGGGAGGCCCTGAAGGGGGTAAAGGCCATGAATTTCTGGGGTATGAACGTCACTATACCTCACAAGGAAGCCGTGATTCCCCTCCTTGACGAGGTCGAAGAAGAGGCTGAGTTTATCGGTGCGGTAAACACTGTAAAACGAGTCGATGACAGACTGGTGGGTTACAACACCGACGGACGTGGTTTTATGGAATCCTTAAAGGAGTCAGGTATTAATCCCGGCGGGATGAACGTCTTCATGCTCGGTGCAGGTGGTGCATCAAGGGCGGTAAGCTACCATCTCTCGAAGGTAGCCTCAAAAATCTTTATCTTCGATACAGACCAGAAGAAGGGTCTCATGCTGGTAAGGGACCTCAAAAGGGTAAATGACAACGTTGTGCTTACCGGGGACAAAAAGAACATCAAATCAGCCGACATCGTTATAAATGCTACACCCCTTGGCCTCAGGGAGGACGATCCCCTTCCGGTAGAGTCTGATCTCTTAACCAAACGGAAGGTTGTATGTGACCTTATCTACTGGGAAACTCCCCTTCTAAAAACGGCAAGGGAGCGCGGGTGTACGGTCATGAACGGTCTTGGCATGCTCCTCTGGCAGGGGGTGCTCGCCTTTACGATCTGGACGGGTGTGAATCCACCTGTCGATCTAATGAGGGATACACTAATGAGGCAGATAGAGAAGAAAAGGGCAGACAGCTATTAAAGAGATATCCGTAATACAGCATGCCGGAGGGCAAAGTGTTCGAACATGATTCCTCATGCTACTGTCGCGTCAACTCTCAATTGTCATTCCGGCTTGTCCGGAATCAAAGAGGAGTATGATTCCCGACGTAGCGGGAATGACAATTCAAACACCCCGACATTACAAGGTTGACACGACACTACCCACCGTTTATGAACAGGTCAACAAACTCAAACCTCGTCCCGTCAAAGAGCCCCCTGTCGCCGAGTTTCAGCTCGGGAATCACCAGCAGGGACATAAAGGAGAGGGTCATGTAAGGCGCACTCAACCCGGACCCGAGTTCCTTTGCAAGCCTGTCCATTTCAACATACTCCCCGGCTATTACCGTCCCGTCCCTGCCGGACATCAGCCCGGCAACGGGAAGAGGCAGCACCTTCTGCATCCCGCCATTTGCTGCGGACAGCCCGCCCTTTTTCTCAACTATGAGGTTTACCGCCTGCTGTATATCCCTGTCCGAGACACCGACGACTATGATGTTATGTGAGTCATGGCAGACTGAGGTGGCGATAGCTCCCCTTTTCAGGCCAAAGCCCCTTACAAAGGCAACGGAGGGTGCCGTATCCACATACCGGTTAACAACGGCTATCTTGAGTATGTCCCTGTCCCGGTCAGATACGACAAAAGCACCGGAAGTCTTCGGGCGCCCTGATATGCTCCTTGTCATGATCTGTCCATCTATTGCCTCAATAACCCTGATCCTTTCTCCCGACATCTTCACCTCAAAGGCCGATATCGCCTTTGTTTCCGCCCTGAAGTTATTGAGAGCCTCAACAGGGACCTCGGGCAGGAAGGACCTGTTACCTTCATAAACAACCTCTCCATTGATACAGGTACTGAGAATATTGAAATCGTCAAGATTGTCAATTACGACAAAGTCGGCATAATCACCTCTCTGAAGGAGCCCGACATCGAGCTTGTAATGCCTGACAGGATTAACAGAGGCACATTGCAGAACCTTCATCCTGTCATAGCCCATCCCCAGCGCCCTCCTGACAAGCTCATTGATATGCCCTGCTGCAAGGTCATCGGGGTGTTTGTCATCACTGCAGAACATGCAGTCGTCGGGATAGTCCTCAATGAGAGGGATCAGTTCGTCAAAGTTCCTGACAGCAGAACCCTCCCTTATCTGCAGCTTCATCCCCATCCTCAGTTTTTCAAGCCCCTCTTCGTACCCAAGGGTTTCATGGTCGGTTGTGATACCCGCCTCGATGTATCTCTTCAGGGCATCTCCCCTCAATCCAGGAGCGTGGCCGTCTATCCTCTTTCCGTATCTTTGTGTAAGTTCTATCTTCGCCATCACCCCGGGCTGCCTGTCTAAAACCGCCGGGAAATTCATCATCTCACTGAGATACCTTATATCCGTCTCTTTCAGCAGTTCTTCAATCTCCTCAGTCCCGAGTTCAGCACCCGATGTCTCGAACCCCGTTGCAGGAACACAGGAAGGTGCGCCAAAATAAAATTTAAAGGGCACGCCCTTGCCGTTGCGAATCATGAATCTTACGCCCTCCAACCCAAGGACATTTGCTATCTCGTGTGGGTCGGATACGACAGCCACTGTTCCATGCCGCACTGCAAGCCTTGCAAACTCAGAGGGAACCATCATTGAACTCTCGATATGGATATGTGAGTCCACCAGGGGAGGGATTATAAAGTTTTCATATCCCCTGTCTTCTTTTGCAATGCTTGATATCCTGCCATCTGTTATCCCGATCGTGCCGGGATAGATCTCTGAGTTAAGGACATCCACTATATTCCCTGAAATTACCTTCATCCAACCTCCCTTTTCTGTTTGAATAAAGCCATGATACCAGCCTGATATCGAGCAATTCCCTGCACAGGGCCAGGAGAGGGTTGTCATTCCGGAAAAACAGGCCTTGTTACAAGTAACGCCCTAAAAGCCGTGACTAAGAACTTACCCCTTTATTAATGACTGCCGATAGGATTATAATCCAATCTTGTTGTATAATCAATATCATCATTATACCGCCTTACGTGTGAGGCAGACCAGCACTAAAGAGCAGTTGAAACCGGAAGCGACAATCATTATTTAGAGTCTGTGTATAAACTGCTGTTTTATATTTTTGTCATGCCCGAAGTCTGTAGTCGGGTATCCAGAAGTTACTGAAAAGACTGGATTCCCGCCCAACAGACCGCGGGAATGACGGCTCTATTGTTGACTTTATACACAGACACTAGTGTCGTGTCAACCTTGTAATGTCGGGGTGTTTGAATTGTCATTCCCGCTATGTCGGGAATCATACTCCTCTTAGATTCCGGACAAGCCGGAATGACAATTGAGAGTTGACGCGACAATAGTTATATTTCCGTAACAGGCCAATAAGGAGGACCTACATGTTTGAAAACATTATGCAGATAACGTTTCTCCAGAATCGCATCCTGGACTATCTGGTTTTTTTCTCGATTCTTCTTGTCGGTATCCTCACTATCCGGATATTCAGACATCTTGTCCTGAGCCGTCTCAGGGCATGGGCAGAGAAAACAGCCACGGATATAGACGATTTTTTGATTCAAGGCTTTGAAAAGACACTGCTGCCCATCCTTTATTTCGGGATATTTTATTTGTCCACACGCAGTTTGACCCTGAACGCCGCCTTAAACAAAATTATATATACCCTGGGAGTGATTGTCTTAACTCTCTTTGGTATTCGCTTTTTAGTGGCACTGATCAACTATTCAATCGAGACCTATTTGTTAAAGAAGGAGAAAGATGCGATCAGGGAGCGCAATCTCAAAGGAATCATTACAGTAATAAAGGTAGTTATCTGGGGTCTTGGCATCACATTTCTCCTTGATAACTTAGGGTTTAAAATCTCCTCTGTAATTGCCGGCTTAGGCATCGGCGGTGTAGCGGTTGCCCTGGCGGCCCAGGCGGTTTTAGGAGACCTGTTCAGTTACTTTGCCATATTCTTTGACCGACCGTTTGAGGTCGGTGATTTTATCATCGTTGGAGAATACATGGGAAGCATCGAGGACATCGGTATTAAAACCACGAGAATACGCAGCTTGGGCGGAGAACAGTTAGTCTTTTCCAACACTGATCTCACTAATTCAAGAGTGCGTAACTATAAAAGGATGGAAAAGCGTCGCGTGGTTTTTAAGCTTGGCGTTACTTATCAGACCAGTCTACAGCAGTTGAAAGAGATACCGCTAATAATAACGGGCATCATAAAGAAGATTAACGATACAGCCTTCGATCGTGCTCATTTTTCCTCCTACGGGGATTTCAGTCTCATCTTTGAAGTCGTTTATTATGTTATCGGCAGTGACTATAATAAGTACATGAATATTCAGCAGGAAATCAACCTTGAAATCATGGAGGAGTTTGAAAAACGCAGGATCGAATTTGCTTACCCGACACAGACGATATTTTTAGAGAAGTCCCAAACAAATTAGGAAAGCTCAGCGGGCAGCGGTGACGTTGTTGCCATGGTGTATCATGAAGCAGGCCGGAAACTTGAAATCGTGGGACGGACTTTGGGGACATCCTATACTCCCCTGTCAAAGAAAAAATACTGTTAAGAAAATATCCTTTAAAATCATGCAGTCATCGCGTTATAAGTAAGAACAAACGCACCTCTGCTGCTAAGCCTTCGAGAGACTTTTAAATCATTTATCGGCGAGTCTCTCACCATCATGGAACTTTGCACCTGATCGTTACGATCTATCCGACACATCCTGCTTATGCGGGACCACCCATCATCCCTTATCCAGGTTGCAGAGTTCAGTGAGAGACCCCGGTAATTGTCCCGCACGAGGTCAGAGGTGCCTCTACGTTGTTGCCAGGGGCCTGTATAATTTCATACTTTCTTCATCTTTTTGTATTATTCTTAAGTATAAAGACAAATAATGTTAAGGTATAATTCAGGTTATATCTATAACAGAAACAGAGGAGGGGAATACAAATGGCAAAAGACCCGGTATGCGGCATGGAAGTTAAATCGCCGTCTGAATATTCCGCAGAAGTTGGGGGCACAGAATATGATTTCTGTTCGGAAAAATGTAAAAATGATTTTCTGTCGAACCCGGATAAATATATCAAACCGGTAAATTCCTCCGGGGCGACGTATAATATCACGAGCGGAGGAATTGAAAAATTAGACATTCCGATAATCGGCATTCATTGCAGCTCGTGCATCCCCACGATAGAGAGCGAGATTAAAAAACTTCCCGGTATTAATTTAGCGAAAGTGAATATAGCCACGGAAAACGCGCGAGTAGAGTTCAATAGAAAAGAGGTCGACGCTGAAAGTATAATTTCAGCTATTAAAAGGGCTGGCTATAAAGCCGGTCAGTCAAGTTTAAGCCTGGGAATCGTTGGCATGTATTGCGCTTCATGCGTTACAAAGATAGAAAACGAGTTAAATAGTCTCCCGGGTGTTCTTTCCGCCAGTGTTGACCTCGCCACAGAAAAAGCCTTCATTAAATACCTGCCTAATTTGATCAATATAAAAGAACTTAAAAACACCATTGAAAAGCTTGGATATAAAACAGTCGAACCGGCAGGAGAACACCCGGTGAAAGAAACGCCTTCTGAAAAAGGGGAGGCCGAGAAAGAACCGGTAGACGAAAACCAGTTGGCGAGAGAGAAAGAGTACAAGACTTTGATGGAAAAGTTCATCTTTGCCGCAGCCCTGGGCATTCCATTCTTAATAATAAGCTATGCAGATTTTCTGGGACTGCCCGAAGCGTTCAGAGAAGGCTCTCCGACGCTGCATTATTTATGGATTGCGATGAGCGTTTTAAGTCTGCCGATTATGTTTTGGAGCGGTTCTCAATTTTACACGGGAGCCTGGGCCGCGTTCAGGAATCGTTCGGCGAATATGCACACATTGGTCTCTACCGGTATAAGTGCGGCCTGGATATATTCCACAATAGCTACCTTCTTTCCGGGAATCTTTCCAAAAGCGGAACTCGCAAACCAGTTTTTCGACGCGATCGCCATAGTGGTGGCCTTAGTCGTTCTCGGTATGGCGCTTGAAATCAGAGCCAAGGGAAAAAGCTCTGAAGCGATGAAAAAACTCATAGGACTGCAGGCAAAAACGGCGAGAGTTATCAGGAACGGCCAGGAATCGGATATTCCGATAGAAGAGGTGGTTTTAGATGAAATTATATTAGTCAGGCCCGGAGAAAAAATTCCTGTAGACGGTGAGATTGTAGAAGGCTCCTCGTCGATTGACGAAGCGATGATTACCGGCGAAGCGATACCCGTAGAAAAGGTGGAGAACGACGAAGTGATAGGTGGTACGATAAATAAAACCGGTTCGTTCAAATTCAGGGCCACCAAAGTCGGAAAGGATACCACCCTTTCGCAAATCATCGGCATGGTAGAACAGGCGCAGAGTTCAAAAGCCCCCATACAGAAGATTGTCGATAGAGTAGCCGGGTACTTTGTTCCCAGCGTTATTATTATCGCTATTATGGCCTTTGTAGGCTGGTATGATTTTGGTCCGCAGCCTAATCTGATTTACGCCTTGATAGTTTTTGTTACCGTCTTGATAATCGCCTGCCCCTGCGCACTGGGCATAGCAACACCCGTCTCCTTGATGGTAGGCGTCGGAAAAGGAGCGGAGAACGGCATATTAATCAGAAGCGGCGATGCCCTGGAAACGGCACAGAAGTTAGACGCTATTGTCCTGGATAAAACCGGTACCATCACCGAGGGGAAGCCTTCGCTTACCGACGTTATAACCGTGAAGGGTTTCAGCGAAGATGAAGTATTGGGTTTATCCGCCAGTGTTGAGAAGGCTTCCGAACACCCGCTGGGCGAAGCACTCCTGAAAGGAGCCTCCGATAAATCTCTTGCGTTGTACGAACCGAAAGAATTCGATGCGATTCCGGGTCATGGCGTAGAGGCGCTTGTGGAAGAGAAAAAAATACTTTTAGGAAATATCAAGCTGATGAAAAAGCACTCGATTGAAATAGGCGATTTGGAAGAAAAGAGCAAACAGTTAGCCGACGACGGCAAAACTCCGATGTTTCTGGCAATTGACGGAAAGGCCGCGGGAATAGTTGCGGTCGCCGACATTGTAAAACCCGATTCCAAAGCGGCTATCGCTAAATTGAAAAAATTGGGATTGGAAGTGGTAATGATAACCGGTGATAACGAAAGAACGGCCAGGGCAATTGCTAAACAAGTGGACGTCGACCGGGTGTTTGCAGAAGTTTTACCGCAGGAAAAGGCCTTTAATGTACAGAGAATGCAGCATGAAGGCAAAATTGTGGGAATGGTGGGTGACGGACTTAACGATGCCCCCGCTTTAGCTCAGGCCGATATCGGATTTGCGATAGGAGCAGGCACGGACGTAGCCATAGAGGCCTCCGATATTACGCTGATTAAAGGAAGCCTGAAAAGCGTTGCTCTTGCCATCGAGCTTTCCAGGGCTACAATGAAAAACATCAAACAAAATCTGGTCGGTGCATTTTTCTACAACGGACTTGGAATACCGGTAGCCGCGGGTCTCCTATATCCTTTCTTCGGCATTTTATTATCACCGATAATCGCCGGAGCCGCAATGGCTTTCAGCTCGGTTACGGTAGTTACAAACGCAAACCGTTTGAGAAGATTTAAACCTAAGACTGTTTAACAAATCTTATTGGAGAATGGAGCAGAAAATGTCCACAGATCAAATTATAGTAACTTTAATCGGAATAGGGCTTTCGTTTCTTGTCGGCTGGTATTTCTGGTTTTCCGAGAAAAAAGCCGTTAAAATAAAAACCGCTGATTCCGGCATCCAGGAAGCGTTCATCAAAGTAAAAGGCGGTTATTCTCCGGATCTGCTGGTTTTTGAGGCTGGAAAACCGATAAAACTCATCTTCTACCGTGAAGAAACAGCAGCTTGTTCCGAGGAGGTAATCTTTCCGGATTTTAACAAAAAAGCAACGCTGACCCCGTTTAAAAATATCACGGTTGAATTAAATATTGATAAACCGGGCGAGTACAACTTTCACTGCGGAATGGGAATGCTTAGAGGAAAGTTGATTGTAGAGTAGTTCAATCAGGACATGGCTTGTATGAGTCTGCAGAGAGAGTTGAAGTTCGATGTGTATCATCTCTTTATTTGTTAATTACACCTAAGTATTTGAAAAAAACAAACTGCTTGGGTCCAGCGATAAGAAGAGGCAGCCGGCGCTGTCTCTTCGGTCATGTTCTGATTTTTCGATTAATTTCCTCGACAATCTTCCTCTCATCCTCTGCGTCACCTGAAGTTCACAAACAATATAATCTCCCCTTTGCAAAAGGTGGGCGAGGTGGATTTTTAAATCCGATAAACTCTACCTGACTATAGTCCACTGTCTCTAAGGCGGGGAGTTTTCATTAATATTTTGATCTGTAATTTGCTGGAATAAATTTCTTGACAAATAGGATTAACTCCTATATAATACCATCATGTCAACAAAGAACCATAACGGTTTAATGGATCTCTTTCGGGACAAGTGTAGAGAACATAATCTCAAGATAACACCACAACGCATTGTTATATATAGAGAATTATATGAGTCAAAAGACCATCCTTCTGCAGACACCATATTTAGGAGAGCGAGAATGATCTTTCCCAACATCTCATTCGATACTGTAAACAGAACACTCCTGACTTTTGCAAGGGTTGGAATTGTTAATATTGTTGAGGGATTCGGTGATCCCAAACGATTTGATCCGGACAATGCCAGCCACCATCATTTCAGGTGTCTTAAATGTAATAATATAATAGACTTCCACAGCAAATCCTGTGACAATGTAAAGGTTCCCGAAGAAATTAAAGGGCAGTTTGTTGTATTAAGAAAGAGAGTGTGCATTGAGGGTATTTGCGACCAATGCCAATAAAAATTGAGCAGGCGGTGAGCAGTTCTTTACAGGACGTCCACGTTACAAAAATCTAAAACAAGGAGGTAGAGAAAAATGGAAAAATCAATTAAAGGAACAAAGACGGAAAAGAATCTGCTGGCAAGTTTTGCAGGAGAGTCCCAGGCAAGAAACCGCTATACTTATTTTGCTTCTGTTGCAAGAAAGGCCGGGTTTGAGCAGATAGCAGCGATTTTTTTAGAAACTGCAGATAACGAAAAAGAACACGCCAAAAGGTTTTTTGAATTCCTCGAAGGCGGTGATGTAGAGATTACAGCAAGTTATCCTGCAGGGGTTATAGGAGATACTGTTGCGAATCTAAAAGCAGCAGCAGACGGCGAAAATCTTGAGTGGACAAAACTCTACAAAGAGGCGGAAACAACAGCACGCGAAGAAGGCTTTCAAGAAATCGCCGTTTTATTTAAGGAGATTGCAGAAGTAGAAGAGGAACATGAAAAAAGGTACAGAAAATTAATGAAAAATGTTAAAGAGGGCACAGTATTCAAAAAGGATACCGTAGTTAAATGGAAATGCCGTAACTGTGGATATGTTCATGAAGGAAAAGAAGCACCCCAGAAATGTCCGGCTTGTGCGCACCCACAGGCATATTATGAATTACTGAGCGAGAACTATTAAAAGGCTATCCATCACCATTTAGTCTCTCAACTGTAATGCAATACGGCAGTTGTGTCCGAATCGGGCATGTCTTTTGGGATCTGGAACAAAAAGATTCGGGGGGAAATCTGATCGTTGGATTTTCCCCCGAATCTTCTGAATTATTAGTTGTATGATTGCCGGCTCCCCGGATGTAACGCTCATTTCTGCTGAGGGTCTTTGGGAATCCACTTCTGGATCAAGACAGAAGGAACAGGTCTTTACATTATACAATCCGTCAAAAGTATAGACCCACCTCAATGTTATTTTATGATATCGTAAACTTGGGAAGTCAAGCTCTCCGACCAAAGGTCGGAACTTGCCAATGGCATGCCTTACAGCATAGCAATGTAAGGTTTTGATATTTTATCTTTATATTTGCCTCCAGCACTTCGGTGCTTTCGGCAAAGAACATTGTCCGGGATGAATCGGTGGTAACTTTTGTTTAGTCATACATTCCTCCTTAATGATAATCAACAATTTCTACGTCGTATGCATCTCCTTCTCGCCAACTTGTTAGGGTTTTGTCCTCTTAATAATTGAATCTTGTGACCCAAATTCCTTTTTATCTGTCAATAGTTTTGCATAGTATGGATGTCCCTGAAGTGAAGTAGTTTATCACTTCCATCGTTTAAGAGTTGGAATGGTTTTAGTCATCAGATCTCGCGCCTGGTCTTCAGTCATGATTTTTCGTTGATCCATGATGGTCACACACTTGTCGATCATGTCCTGCATGGAGATGTCTGGATCCGTGAAATTGCCGTTCTTGAAACAGTACGTGCAGTACTCCTCTGATTTAGAGCCATCCGTATTGGCACCGAACATATCGGGTTTTTCCATCGGCATAGCACAGCTTTGACAAAATGGACCGTGGGGTTGCATCATAGTTTGATCTCCTTTCTGTTTTTATGCCTTTTTTTCTCTTGATGCCTTTTTATATTTTCTATTTCTTCACCCAGCCAACATGATATCAATAAATCTTCAGACAATCATCATCTTTATTTTTGATTGATAATCGCGGTACTGGACGCAGTCAACACCGCGATTCTCGGCTGCTGCGCCGCTGAGAACAAGTTATTAACTGGTTTCTTGATAACTACGGACACTATACTACCTATTCGGGATACGAAATTCTCCCTGTCTCTCTTGTCATCAACTATCCTTCGTCTCTCTATTCCACGGATTATGATGTGGTGAAGCGTTCCCGGTGCGTCAAGGCGTGCCTGGCGTGGCGTCTCCCCTCCCTTGTTCTGTATCAGCATACTACTCACTATAATAAAGTTAGTTCAAGAAGACAAGGATGTCCCCTAAATTCTCGTTCTCGTAAATTCTCAGAGGAGGCAAAAAAGAAGATAAATCCGGAGCAGGTAGGCCTTCAAAACAATACTTTCAACGGGGTAGGGACTCCCACTGGCACTATCTCCAGCCTGCTCTGCCTTTTCAGTGTCAGTGTCGGTGTCAGTTAAACTGCTTACAGTCTACTCTTTAACTCTGATCTTTCCTAAACCTTAACTTCAATCAGATATATTATTCATTTGTGCTTTTTCCGGCAGGTTTATCATGGCTTACCAGATCTTCCTCAGTTTCAGACATTGTCTTCTTAAAGCCTTTAATTGCCTGTCCGATCCCCTTCCCTAATTCCGGCAACTTCTTGCCACCAAAAAGGATGCCTGCAATGGCCAAAACAATAATCAGTTCCTGCACTCCAAGTCCAAACATATACTTACCCCCTTTCATCTCTTTAAGTCTTATTATGCTTTTAGTCAGTTCAGCGTATCGCTGAATCCAGGTTATATATAATAACACACTATTATAAAGAAAACTGTTATTTTGTTCTCCTTACCGAGATGTCCCTTGCAGACTCAAACATAAGAAAAACGAATGTCACTACTTTTAAAACACAGTGAAGGATTTTAGAACCATCCCCATATCCTCGACAAGTCGGGATCTATAGACATACAGCAAAGCCGCAAGCACAATTGAATGCCCTCTTAAAATGATAACTCCCCCAGTCCCTCTTAATCTAAGCGTGGATCTTATTTTTCGCCCCATTGTTATTTGATTTTCATTCATGATATAGACTATAATTATAGTCAAGACAAAAAGACCGGGTTCCGCATTCCGGTAGGGTTCGAACCAGTCAGACGCGGAATGACGGAAATAAGGAGGAATGCCATGACAAAGACTATCCCGCTCGCAGAGGCAAAAAAGAGCCTCTCTGCAATTGTAAGAGATGTTGATGAAAAATATGACCGTTTTGCCATAACAAAAAACGGCGTTGAGAAAGCCGTTATTCTCAGCAGTGACGAATTTGAAGGCCTGATGGAAACACTCGATATTCTCTCCCGTAAAGAAGAAAGAGAAGCGATAGCACGGGCAAAAAAACAGGTCAGAAAAGGCAAAACCGTATCCCTCGGAGATTTCAAATCAAGGTTAAAGCTTAAATGACCCACAGGATTGAACTTGCAGGAGAGGCGGAGTCCGACCTTGAATTCCTTCATAAGGCAGACAGGAAGCTCTTTGAGAAGGTACTTGCCAAGATTGAATTTCTCTCTGATAATCCAAAAGAGGGCAGGCCGCTTGCCGGAAACCACAAAGGTGAATTCTCTTTCAGGGTCGGCAATTACCGCATTGTCTATGAACTTGATAACACCAAGCATATTGTCTATATTCTCACAGTAAAGCATCGGAAACATGTCTACTAAATTCTTATCTCATACCTGCCCAAACATGCAAAACCTCTCCGCACTTTTGGGGACATCCTAAATTCCAGTACACACAATAAAATTAAGTGGCAGGCTGTGCCTGTCCACTCAAATGGTTTGTTAGCCGATCTCTTCTATTGATAATGCCTTACAGACTTTCCGAGCTAACTTATTAGAAATCTCTGTATGGCGAGGAACAGCTTCGATATGACCTGTTAAAGGATTACACCATAGAGAGTGAGATGAACCCTCTCATTTGAGGTAACAGCCGTGTTTGCGAAGATGTCTTAACAACTCGCTTCTTTTCATTCAACTGCCACAACTTCAGATATTGCATCCTGTGAAATTCCTCGCATACCATCCTGTCTTCTGTCCTCTAAAATCAATTTAATGGCTTCTGACAAGCTCTTAAGACATTCTTCTTTTGTCTTGCCCTGACCATTGGCACCTGGTATTTCAGGACAATATGCAATGTACCAATCTTCATCTTTTTCAATTATTGCAGTAAATTCATTGTGCATATTTATACCTCCAAACCATTTCAGTTTATTACAGCATGAGTAAATGGGTAGAGTTAATTTTGGATAACGCTTGTTTAAGCCGCGGCGACAGCCGTCGGCTTGAAACTTTTGATACTAATTAAGGCCTCCTTAAGCATACCACATTGGGGTATGATGTTTTAAGCCAAAATACATTTCAAAAGAAGGCCGTATATGAGATTTTACACCAAACAGCACAAGTTTTACTGTGGAATCGACCTGCATGCCAAAAGTATGTATCTTTGCATACTGGATCAGGCAGGTAATGTTGTGCTGCATCGAAACATCCGCACGAAACCGGAAAAATTCTTAAGCACAATCTCCCGGTATCGTGAAGACATTGTAATAGCGGTGGAGTGCATATTCACATGGTACTGGATAGCTGATCTGTGTGAGCAGGAAAACATCCCCTTTGTCCTGGGACATGCTCTGTATATGAAAGCTATTCATGGAGGGAAGGCAAAGAATGACAAAATCGGCTCTCATAAGATATCTGTTTTGTTAAGGGGAGGTATGATGCCTATGGCATATGTTTATCCACAACAAATGCGGTCCACGAGGGATCTGCTCCGTCGCCGGATGCATCTTGCCCGCTAAAGAGCCGAACTCCTGGCCCATATACAAAATACTAACTATCAGTATAATCTGCCAGACATAGGCAAGAAAGTAGCCGCATAAAGCTAACAGGGAAGGGGTGGCCGAGAGATTCCCCGATGAAAGCGTCTGCAAGAGCATTGAACTTGATCTTTCGCTTATCAATCACTACGACGAGCTTCTTATGAGACTGGAACACGAGATATCACTCATTGCTAAAACACATGATGCTGATTCGTATTTCCGTATACGGTCCATTCCCGGAGTTGGAAGGATTCTCGGTCTGACCATCCTCTATGAGATTCACGATATTAATAGATTCCCCAGGGTACAAGACTTTGTTTCTTATTGCCGACTGGTCAAATCAGCCAAGGAGTCAGCAGGCAAACGTTATGGAACATCAGGGAAAAAGATCGGCAACGTCCATCTGAAATGGGCATTCTCTGAAGCAGCAGTGCTCTTTCTCAGAAGAAACCCTGAGGCCAAGAAGTATAAGGCAAAACTTGAGCGGAAACACGGTAAAGCCAAAGCACTATCGATACTTGCACATAAACTTGCCAGAGCCACCTACTATATGCTCAAAAGGAAAGAGGTGTTATGTGTTGTTTTTTATATCAGATAAGATTATATTTATTGCCTCTTTCAATTTTGGGATATGTGTCCTGCATACTTCAAAAATCGCCTCAGCATCAATATCAAAATAGTGGTGAGTTATGATATCACGCATCCCTTTTATGCCTTTCCAGTCTACACCCCCATATCGAGACAAGAACGACTTACCTGCAATTTTGTCTATATTCTTAAGACTTTCTCCTATTGCTATGAGCTGCATACATATAGAATCCAGTTTTTCCATCCCCTCAGGGGTATCTGTAAAGTCGTTAGCAGATTTTATAACAGAAAAGCGATATAAAATTTTATCTATCGCATTATCAATTTGATGCAGAATATCAACAACCAACTCCCTGTCATACATATATCGCCTCTTTTTCTATATGTTTTTTTAAATAAGGATTCATTTTGTCACGATTTCTTATAATGTCCACACGCTTGCCTAACAATTCCTGTAATTCTTCCTTAATATGTATCATCTTAAATATATCAGGAGTCTGTAATTCAACTATGATATCAATATCGCTTTTTTCTGTTGATTCTCCCTTTGCGTATGAACCAAATATACCAAGACGACTTATCCCATATCGAGATGCTGTTTTTTCTTTATATATTTTTAATAGTTGCTGTATCTCAGAACTACTCATCATTACGTTCACCTTCTACAATCATGTTATTTCCTGCACATAACGCGGCATACCGCTCAACTGCCGCGTTCCCCCGGAGCGAAGCGGAGGGGGGAACAATATATTAAGCGACAAATATCATTGTAGCAGAAATTCGATAAAATTACAATACAAAATTGACATAAGTAACTGAAATTGCTATACTTTTTTGTCGTTAAAAGGTAAGGGGTCAGCCCTTGACCTGTGACAATTTCTTGTTCATGCGGTTGATGCGTCTCCTCATGTTCCCATTCGCTTCCATTTCCTGCTCGGTCCTTTCCATTACCTTCGACACAGCCGAGTAGCTCACCCCTCCGAACCACTTTCCGATTTCCCGGTTCGTCACCTCCGTGTGCTTCTTTGTCAGGTATACGGCTGCCTTCCGGGCCTCTCTCTCCCTGCCCTTCAGGATATCATCGGCCGGGCCATTCTCCCTCCGGTTCATTATAACGTTACATTGAATCCGTTCTTGACTGCCTGAAGTGAGAATATCACACCACTATGTCACAGGTCAAGGGCTGACCCTTAATCCTTCTTCTATGGCTTTAATTCTATCGGCATCTCGTTTCCTCTTTGCCGTTCTATGGGCTATTCTCAGTTTTGAGATTTCCTCTGAAGTTAATGTGAAATCCTTCATGCACTTATTATAATATTAGCCATGTGAAAAAATCTAGCTCCTTTCTCAGTTTTCCCTGATTTTTAATCGTGATTGGTATAACACTACCTCTATAAGTAAACCTTACGGTTATTATGCCATTACCTACACGGCCAATACAGTAAAATCGTTCCTCTTCTGTGCTACACGAAAAATTGTATCCATGGCTCTTGTAAGTTGAACAGACACTCGTTGCCATGCGATGCGTGCGGCTTTGTCTCCCGACGAGTAACCCCACATGTTCGATTCTCTATGCTCTGCTACAATAGGCAGGGTAAAATTTATTGGCTTTGCGCCTCGGTAGTCCTGCGCTTCAATATCAATCCAAGCGGCACCATTCCCACCAGCCTTCACCGGAAAAAGATCCTGCAAACAGTGTCTGCTGGGCCTATATATTACCCACAACGGTCCCCCATGAGCCAATGGCACTACCTCGCGCCGAACTCACGGCATCCGCAAAGGCCACTGTAGAAATTAGGCGACTTCCAAAGGTGGCTCCTAAGGTGACAAGCCGAACTCGCACCGCCACACGACCCTGCGGTGTTTTTGTAAAGTAGTTACTCCATTCAATCGAAGAACCGTAAATTCGTTTCAAATCTTCTTGTAGTTGCGTTGCTGCGTCTTTTGGTTCCTGGCTTGCTCTTCCATCAAAAACCGCACAAAGAACCGGCGGTTTTAAATCAAGCCCACTCCTTGGGGAGTCAGATAGCGTTGGGGCGATGTGACGTTCTGTAGCACACCCGCTAATTCCGGCCAAAACAATGATCACTACCATGGTGATCCACAGATGTTTGATTTGCACTTTGCTTCCTCCAGCGGTAGGGAGCGTTAGCTCAGCTCCGCATTCGGGCGTGCGCAACACGCCCGAACGATGAAGTCTCCGATGCGTGCCACATCGGATAACTTCAAGCAAAACAACTGTTTGCAAATGAAAACTAATCAAAACCAAAATCAGCACTGCTGGCATGCATTCGAAAGCACTGGCAGGTTATCTTTTTATTTTTAATTCACAGGAGTAAGACGATAAACTTTCGATAGTTTTCTTGCAGTATCAATATCTTCCCGACGAAGTGCCTCTCTCACATCATCCAATTTTTCTGCATCTTCAAGAGAGAGGTAGGGAGACCATCCTTCACCTGTCTCAATCAGTTCAATCTCAACCTCAGCCACATAGCCCCTCTCATGCACAAGTTTAATATGATGTCTTTTTTTCATTTTCTTCTCTCCATAAAATCATCCAACCAGATCAAAGGATCGGGTTTATATGCGGTAACTAATACTGCGGGTGAAGAAGCATTTTTCGGAATACCCCATACCACATGTATTGGATTCCCATCTTTATCTCTTTGTAATACCAGAACACACGGTCCCTTCGGATAATCGGGATAATCTTCTACTACTTTGCCATCCTTCACCCCGGCCATAACATCTCTCACCAATATACCATCTTCGGCAAGTTCATCATATCCATGATTGGATATTTTTATTTCGCCTTTTTCAATAAGTTCAATTATTTTTTTAAACGTATCACTCACAAGTAGTCATATATTAATACTATATATTATAACAAGGCAATAGTATTATTTTTCATTGAGATAATATTCAGAGTTGAGTGACGAGTACCATGAATCACAATATTTTGCTGAAAACTGATTTGAATTACTCAAAGTACCGACAGCAAAAAAAGTCCCTGCTGGTACTCGTTCAATCTCCAACGACTTGTTAGACTTTTTTATTTAGCCTTGGCCAACTTCAATGCTGGCTTTGGTTTGAAGCGAACTAACCTATTGCTGTATTGCTTCTGTATCTGTTGGATATGTTCGAAGTATTTCTGAGAATCGTTGCACTCTGCTTCGATCTCGAGTCTGATCCTACGAATCTCTTTTAAGATAGGTTCCTGTTCCATCTTATTCCTCCATAAGGACTGGCTATTGAGCCACTATAAGTGTTTGGTGTCCCGTTCAAGCGGGACATCAGTTAAGAGAAACCAAGTCGGAATAGATTAATCAGCTAAGTGTATCGCGACGTAGATGTGGAAAGGATTATTTATCGGGATTCCGCTTACGGACCTTTTTGCCCTTGACACGAGGAGGCCTTATAAGTGTTCGGCTTTCACCTTCGCGCTGCTCGGCCGCCAAAGCACCCGGATTCGCCCGTTAAAATTGCGCTCGGCCAGTCTATACGTCTGAAACCACATTTCGTGATCTTCTTCCTCGACCTTCGGCATGTCCTGGGGAAGGGACCACGAAGGAAGATCGCCAAACGTTGCCGTAGTCTGGAAGAATGGAGACTTGCTGAAGAACTCTCCGTGGCCACGCTCGAATCTTAGTTCGAAGACAAGCTCGCGGATCAGTCCGTGGCTTGCAAACACCTCTGCCACGCAATAGGCGTGCTCGTTGATTTGGCCTCTGCCGGCCGGTTCCGCGAGCTCTTCCTCGTTCGTCGGATAGGCACAGAGCAGACCCCACGCATACTGATACCGGAGAATGTCTTGGTTCTTCAGCTTTACTCCACATCCTGCCAGATTGGCAAAGCTGAGGGCGAAATATGCGCGAGTGCCGTCGTGACGGACAGGCACGACCCCCAAACGGGCGTTTATCTTCTTCTGGTTGACCGAGCGCAGAATGGCATTGAGAAACGGCTTCTTAGCGCGCTCACTGATTGGCGTTGCCGCCATATCGGCCAAACGGGGGATCTCCGCCCTGCGGTGCCAAATCTCGTGAGTTATCTTCCCTTGCTCTTCGCTCAGGAAGCGAGGCATATCGGTGAGGAGCATCGTGTTGAGGTTCTGCACTGTGACTCGCCCATTCCTGTAGACTGTGTAGATCTTATAGAGCCGCTGCTGAACATAGGGCTTCGGACGAAACAGTAGTTGTGACTCACGAGCTGCTCCAGTCGCCACGAGCTCAGGTAGTCTCCTGAGATAGTCAACGAAGCGGTTCTTGTCTTTCTCAAGATCGTCCCTCGTGAATTCGACAAGCTCAAGCCCACCGACAGTCACCAGAGCCAAGTCTTTCGGATCAATGCCCTTTTCATAGAATCCGCAGATGAGTTTGTTCGTGTTGTAGTAGAAGCCAATCGCGGAGGCGCACTCACACAGTACGAACTGAGACGGGAGCCACCGCTGCAATTGGGACTCGTAGTGCCGCTTGGTAAAAACGCCGATCACGCACCCACAGTCGGCAATGTCGGCGGCAACCTTCTCGTCAATTGGCGCGGGGACGGGTTTCGCGCCTGTCAGCACCTGGAAGGATAGCGGGCGTTTGCGAAGGAGGCGGACAAACCAATCCGCGACGTCTCTGTCGCTGTGGGTCTCGCCCTCTGGAGTGCTCTTCTCGAAAGAGTGGGCAACAAACACTTTCAATTTCTCTGCCATCGACATCTCCTCCTCCGGGCTACTCGCGCTCCTTCTTGCTGGCCGAACGCCTGAGTCAGTGATGCAGACCATGAAGAATATAAACAAGCTGAAAGACAATTTGCAAATCGTAACCTATGGCAAGCTCAATAAGTCACTGCTGCACTGCATTCACTGCACTCTGTTGTGTGCGCCCGGCATGGGCGTGAACTATAAGGGGTGAAAGTCCCCTGTACGTGAACCCTGCTAAGATAATTTATATTAGCAAAATACCCGTCTAAGGCAAGGGCAAAATCGTGAGAGATTGTCTGGAGGAAGCCTACGGCAAAACTGTGAGTCCCGCCAATAGCGGGACTGTGCAGTGAAAGTTCACGTGCTTATCCGGGGAGATCTGTTCAAGGGGCGGCCTGAAGGAATATCTTCGAGATGACTGTGTAAAGAAACCGGAATGATCCCGTCAACAGCGGGAATCGTGGATCAAGGCTTAGTGTCAATCAAGGAAATGTGGGTGAACATTCATTACAATGCACCATGCCGAAGGCCTTGACCTGTGGTCGGGTATGAAGGCAAGAAATGTAATTAATCAAATTTTCCTTGCATTGGCAAGCTCCGACCTTTGGTCGGAGAGCTTGACTCCCGATACGTCGGGACCCGGTAGTCTTTGTGAATCCCGATGAATCGGGACCCCGCATGCGGGGTGCTGTGGAGAGCGGGGGAGAAAAACCCCCGCTTATCCGATTAGCGAAATTATAATTTTCTAAGAAAGTCATCTATGGTTATTCGAGCCTGTTTAAGGATATGAGATAAAGTCGACCGTTTAATAGGTTTGTGAGCTGGCACGATTATTTTCAGAACTTCCTTCTCTATATGCTTTTGCAATCTGATATGTGATCCTCGTTGGCGAACTATCACCCATCCATCACGCTGTAATGCCTTGATTACCTTATCATAGTTCAGGCTGGGAATTTTGCTCATATTGCTAATTCCAACTCTTCAGCATTAGAAACGGCTAAAACATCATCCTCCACAGGTTCTAAATAAAGCTCGATTGCCTCTTTAATATTTTTTATGGCTTCCTCTTTTGTTTCACCCTCGGATATGCACCCAGGCAATGAGGGAACAATTACAGTATATCCTCCTTCATCGCTCGGTTCGAGATAAATTTTAATCTTCATATTGCTACCTCCGTTATGGTTTTATATCGCTAACGTTAAGATGAGCGACGGCGGAACGCCGTTCGCTCCATCGCCTGGTGTACGCCCCGCATGGGCGTGAACTAAAGGGGTGACCTGTCTGCGTGCAACGCACAGGCAGGAAGTCCCCTGTACGTGAACCCTGCTAAGATAATTTATATTAGCAGAAGTACCAGTCTAAGGCAAGGGCAAAATCGCGAGAGATTGTCTGGAGGAAGCCTACGGCAAAACTGTGAGTCCCGCCAATAGCGGTACTGTGCAGTGAAAGTTCACGTTCTTATCCGGGGAGATCTGCTCAACAGGCGGTCTTTGGTCTGCTTTATGTAGGGAAACCGGGAGGGCAAAACCGGAAGAACAAGCCCACGGCGTTATCAGGTGACCGTTTCCCTCCTGATAACGAACGGAACAAGGAAACGGACAAGAGCGGGTAAAGGCAGCGCATCAGGGAGCAATCCCTGATGAGATTGAGCAGAAGTCAGCAGAGGCCATAGTAGCCGAATACCCGGTGTAATGACCGGGACATGGTGAAGGGCCGAACTCAGAGCAGGGAACTGCGAGTCTCAATTAGCTCGTGAGGCACATTGAATCCGACAGGATAAGTGACCACACGGCGCATCGTTGAATCGCTCGCCCCAGAGGGGCATCTTGTGATGCCTCTGATATTATTGTCCGCCTACGGGCCGACGTGCTTTGGGAATCCCGATGAATCGGGACCCCGCTTGCCGGGGTGGTGTGGAGAGCGGGGGAGAAAACCCCCGCTTATCCGATTATCCGTTCACTTGCACGATTTCATAGCCATTCTGTCTGGCTACAGATATAAATTTGACAATATTGCTTGCACCCCATTGAGTGCAAACTGCTATAACTGAATCTTTTAATTGAATAATATCTTCAGGGTTAATAAAATGCCGTTTTCTTGAAGAGCTTGCATATATGTCTTCAGCCTCGCTTTGTAAAGCAAACACACCTCTTGAACCTTGCGTTGTCTTTGGAAAGACTGTGACGAGTTCTGAGTATGTTACGTCGGGATGTTCTTCAACAAACTTTTTCATAACTGCTAATACAAGACGACCCTTGCCATATGTTTTCCCGTCGAATTGATACTTCGTATAGTCTTTTGTCGATGCTTTATTATTGAAATACGTGTCGGTAACAACATAAATTTGACCGTCATTCCCACGGTATCTTTGCATGGTTAACGCTGCAATGGGGATATCATCATGTGTTAAGTAACCATCAGATATTTTACGTTCCATCTCTGGATCTATCGATGAGCCAACAAGAACGCCAATCCATTTTGGTTTTTCTGATAATTCGGGACTGATTAAATCGGGATATTCTGAAAGCAGTCGATCACGTTCACTCAAATAATCTTCCAACTGCTCTAAGTGAACTTGTTCAAGTTTTCCTAGCTTTAACTCTATTATGCCGATATACTCCTCAGAATACTTGACAAGTATGTCAATGCGTCCATCTGTATCCTGGCTCTTTCTTCCTTGCTTTAGAGTTAATTCAGCTTCAATAATTTCCACTGAATTAAATAATTCATTATCAAGAGTAAGAACTCCTTCATTTTCAATTAAATATGCCTCCATCGATAGTTCTCTTTGGAAAGGCATTTGATCTAATTTTATATTGTTTGCCGTTAAGTGCTTAAATATTTGCATATCGTTTTGTTTTTATCGGATAATGCGGCGATGAGCGGTGCCCCGGAGGGGCATCCGTCTCCAACTCCTGGTTCTCCCGCAGCGGAGGGAGGTTCAGGAGTTACCGCTGTATTGATTTGTTAGCATTTTTATAGATAATCCTGTATTGACTTGCAAAGTAATTCGACCTTGTCAATAGACTTGACTAAAAAGGGAATTACCGACTCATTGTTGTCGGCAAATTTAAAATCAACCCATATTTCGACCTTCGTTTCGGTAATCGAATTAGGTACTGGCATCTGAGTACGTGGATCAATTGGCACACCCATAACGGAAACACCAGAACCAAAAGTAACACCAGGCCCCCATGATACAGAGCCATCTCCACCCTTTGATGAAACAGTTACACGCTTCGTTTCGGTTCGTGTCTGTTCCACTAGGTCTTCGTGTTTGTTATCATTGTTAAGCCGATTAAACTTTCCAAGCCAGACATCATTATAGGGTTGAACCTTTTCGATAATGTTAAAGATTCCTGGAGCAGACGAATCTAATCCACTGTAATCACGCGCAATTGCCTGCTGAAACTCAGCAGTTGTATGGCGAATTGGAAAATAGAGTCTGGATGATGTCCCGGAAATAAATTTCTCGTGGACATCGCGAGCTATGTAATCCAAACAAGAACGCAAGTTCTCAAGAATGTTCTTGATATCGATTTTTAGTTCTTCCGAGACCTCTTTTTCTTTCAATGATGACTGATAATCGTCTTTAAGAGCATTGATTGAATTACGGCATTTATTAATCAGAGCGTCTATGCTTTTCTTCCTGCTCATGTTTGCACCTTCTTTACGTTTGGTTGATTGTGGATAGCTAACAATATATTAAGCGACTACAGACATAATAGCAAAAATCCAGGGAGATTACAATAAGGAATTGACATAACTACCTGATACTGTTATAGATTTTTGTCGATCAGTATCCGGTATGGAATAAATATACCATGATTCAGTCAGCCAATGCTTAATATACCCCCTGAGTTCCTTATGCGATTTGTTACGCTTCTTGAAAGGCGGGACATTCCTTCCGATAGGCACAATTAATATAAAAGTGGTCCCTCCGCTCATTTCATTTATTTCCGTATGAAAGGTTGTACTGCAGATGTGTATAATAAAATCACTCTTTCGGGAAGTAGTCGTATATTTTGAGGCCCTCCTGAGGAGCTGGATATGCTGTAAATGACAATCCAATTTATCTCTTTTTACAATGCATGCTTGTCGAAAGCCACCATCTCTGGCGGTGGTGCTTAATTTAACTATATATCCCCTTTTTGTCAAGAACCCCGACCAAAGGTCGGGACTTGCCGATGCAAGGAAGATTTGATTGATTACATTCCTTGACTTTATTCCCAACTAAATGGGTGCTACACAAAGTGTAGCAACTATGATTAATTGTCGTTTATTCCTAACATTGAGGCAAAGCCTCCAATGGGTGCTTCACGGCAGTGCAGCATGGTGGATGCTTCATGGCAATGAAGCAAATATAGTTAATTTTGAAGCTCCCCGACTAAAGTCGGGGCTTCCATGTAAGGAAAAATTATGAATTATAAAGCTGGCTTTCAGCCAGCATCCATGTAAATTCCTTACATCCAGAGACGAAGTCTCTCTTATGACTAATTTTTCTTTTTCCTTACATTCAAACCGCAAGGTTTGCTTAAGTTGAGGCTTTCGTCAAAGCACATTGTAATGATATCAAGAAAACTGGATATCTACCATGCTTGATATTTATCCTGACAGTTCACGATTAAAATTATAAAATCCCCCTGCCCTCCTTTACTATTAACCCGGCAACTATTCAGAGAGACATATTCGTCAAAATCAACCACTTAAGAGCTTGTTGCTAACCCCTTGTTTTGTCACCCCTGAACTAAATTCAGGGCAGGCTCTGAACTTGATTCAGGCTTGGCAAGGCGAATAGACTGCGTCTCACAACATATTGATTCTTAGAGATTTCCCGAAGTTAATTCGGGATTCAGAATGACATATATCGTTTTTTCTGTTTGTGTAACAAATTCTTAATCAGCTAAAACCCTGTATTTATTTGCCGGTTTACTAAAGGGGCTGAAGTATTACAAGATATGATATAATATTTGTGGTGAGCGGTGACTGCCAGTCCAAGTACCGGGTTCGAGGTCCAAGTCCGGGGCGTCAGGACATAATCCTGATTATCAGGAGCGCCGACCTCATTGAAGCACCGTCTCACCATCCCGGATAAAGCAGCTCCTCCCCCCATTTTTATAAAAGTCTCAAATATCAACCAAGAGGGTGGCTGGGGTTCTGCCCTGGACAAGGGACAGAATTAGTGTGAAAGCTCGGGAAATAGCTGTATAGGAATCCATGAAAAGGGCCTGTCCTTATAAAATTCTAACAGGGCAGGCAGGACAAGGAATCTTCCATGAAAACTTTACGTTGTTGCATAGTGTCGTGTCATCCTTGTAATGTCGGGGTGTTTGGATTGTCATTCCCGCTACGTCGTAAATCATACTCCTCTTAGATTCCGGACAAGCCGGAATGACAATTGAGAGTTGACGCGACAATAGTATGCAACAACGAAGTCCGGCCGATTTTAATTATTAGAGGTGATATTTGGCAATAGTAAGTCTGCAGAATATAAAGATAGCGTTTGGCGGCCCTGAGTTGATCGATGGAGTTACGCTTAATGTGGAGGCAGGGGAGCGTGTCTGTCTGGTCGGCAGGAACGGTGCCGGTAAATCCACTCTTGTCAAGATAATCGGCGGAGAAATTCTTCCTGACGCAGGTGAGGTTATATATTCCCAGGGACTGCGAATTGCCTCACTTCCCCAGGAAGTTCCCCATGACCTCAGCGGTCAGGTATTTGATGTAGTTTCAGAAGGGCTTGGTAAAATAGTCGACTTAATCTCTGAATACCACTTGATAAGTCAGCGCCTGGCATCTGATCATCATGAAGGAGTGCTCTCTCAACTTGAACGACTACAGCATGAAATCGAATCTGAAGGCGGCTGGCATTTACAGCAGAGAGTAGAGTCTGTGCTCTCGATGCTTAAGTTAAATGCCGATGTATCTGTTGCCGAACTTTCAGGGGGGCAAAAAAGAAGAGTTCTCCTTGCCAGGGCACTTGTAAATGAGCCGGACCTTTTGCTGCTTGATGAGCCTACGAACCATCTCGACATTGAATCGATCAGATGGCTTGAAGAACTCTTAAGCGCCTACCGGGGGGCCATCCTCTTCATAACTCATGACAGGAAATTTCTCCAGTCTCTCGCAACGCGTATAATTGAACTTGACCGTGGGAAGATAACCGACTGGCCCGGTGACTACGCGACATACCTTAAAAGGAAACAGGCCCTGCTAAATGCCGAGGCCACCCATAATGCGCTTTTTGATAAAAGGCTTGCACAGGAAGAAGCATGGGTTCGTCAGGGCATTAAGGCACGCCGCACCCGGAATGAAGGCCGTGTAAGGGCGTTGAAAGAGATGCGACAAGAGCGGGGCATGAGGCGTGAGTTGTCCGGAAGCGCTAAAATGAATCTTAACGATGCTGAAAGATCAGGGAAGCTTGTGCTTGAGGCAAAGGGGATTGGGTGTACATTTGACGGGCTAAAACTTATAGATAATTTTTCAACGGTAATTATGAGAGGCGACAAGATAGGGATTATCGGCCCCAATGGCTCAGGAAAAACTACACTGATAAACATCCTTCTCGGTACCATGGTAGAGCATGAAGGTTCTGTGCGCAGGGGA
>BDTA01000082.1 GCA_002897935.1 bacterium BMS3Abin08 | reverse complement strand
CCTCTTAGATTCCGGACAAGCCGGAATGACAATTGAGAGTTGACGCGACACTAACAGGAGTTGTCGAGCGGAGAGGGGGGGATTCGAACCCCCGGTGGAGTTACCCCCACAGCGGTTTTCGAGACCGCCGCCTTCAACCACTCGGCCACCTCTCCATCAATCCGACACCACGTTACAACCCCCTCTACGAGGACCTCATCTTCCTGAAAAAGCCCTTCAGCAGCTCAGATGACTTATCAGCCATCAACCCTGAAACCACCTCAACCCGATGATTGAGCCGCCCGTCCTGAAGGATATTGTAAATACTACCTCCTGCACCGCCCTTTTCATCCATGCAACCAAAGACAACCCGGTCAATCCTTGCATTCACTATCGCTCCGGCACACATCGGGCAGGGTTCCTTCGTGATATAGAGGGTACAGTCCGTAAGCCTCCATCGCCCGAGGTTCCGTGATGCACCAATGATTGCAAGCAATTCAGCGTGGGCAACCGGGTTATTCTCTGCTTCCTTTCTGTTGTGTTCCCTTGCAACAACCTGGCCGCCGCAGACAATTACCGCCCCAACGGGTATCTCATCGGCATCAAAGGCCTTTGCGGCCTCCTCGACAGCTAATTCCATATATAAATGATCGTCCTTCACTTCCCGACAACTATGTTTACCAGCCTCCCCTTTACTACAATCACCTTTCTGATCTCTTTCCCCTCCGTAAAACTCCGAACCTTCGGGTCCTCCAATGCTATCTTCCTGAGGGCATCATCACTCAGTCCGGCCCTTACCATGGACTTCCCCCGCACCTTTCCATTCACCTGAATAACCAGTTCCACCTCTTCTTCCCGCGCCGCCTCATCATCCCACGCAGGCCAGGCCTCTCCGGAGATACTCTGCTTTCCACCAAGCCTCCTCCAGAGTTCCTCGGCAATATGAGGGGCAAAGGGGGCAAGCATAAGGAGGAGACTCCTCAAACTGAATCTTAAAAGCTGCAAGTCCCCCTCACCTTCGGGTTTGAATGAGGATATCCCGTTGAAGAGTTCCATCAGCGATGCAATTGCCGTATTGAACTGGAACCTGTTGTCGATATCGCGTGTAACCTTCCTGATCGTCTGATGGGTTTTCCTGTAAAGCCCTGCCGCAGCCGGTCCTTCAGCGGTGACAACCGTCTTCTCCGGAAGGGCAACCAGCCTGTCGGCATAACTATTGATAGCGGTCCAGATCCTGTTAAGAAACCTGTAAGCACCCTCGATCCCCTTGTCGGACCATTCGAGGTCCCTATCGGGCGGCGCCGCAAAGAGTGAAAAGAGCCGTGATGTATCTGCGCCGTACCGTTGGATAAGAAAGTCCGGGTCTATTACATTCTTCTTGGATTTGGACATCTTTTCGACCCTGCCGCGTTTGACCTCCCGGCCACATTTCCCGCATCTTCCATCCTCAACCTCCCCGGGTAGCAACCACCCGTGTTCCGGACAGGAAAATGTCTCCTTGCAGACCATCCCCTGGGTGAGCAGATTAGTGAAAGGCTCATCCTCCGCGACAATGCCCAATTCCCTGAGTACCCGGGTAAAAAACCGGGAGTACAGGAGATGCAGGACAGCGTGCTCCACACCCCCGATATACTGGTCGACCGGCATCCAGTAACGTATCTCCGAATCCTCCTTACCGATCTCCTCTCTTAAATCGCGATCCTCCCCGACAATGCAGTAACGTATAAAATACCAGGAAGAATCCACAAAGGTATCCATCGTGTCCGTCTCCCGGCGGGCCTTCCCGGAACAGGCAGGACAGGTGGTATGGAGGAACTCCTCTGATGTTGAAAGAGGAGAGGCCCCTGCACCGGTAAGCAGAACGTCCTCCGGCAGTATAACAGGGAGATCGTCCTCCGGGACCGGGACGGTACCGCATTTCTCACAGTAAAGCATGGGGATCGGCGTTCCCCAATACCTCTGCCTCGAGATGCCCCAGTCCCTGAGCCGGTACTTTACAACCCTCCTGCCAAGTCCCTGCTCTTCGATAAATTCGCCTATCTCTCTTATGGCATCTTCACTTCTGTATCCGGAAAACCTGTCTGAATTGACCAGGACCCCGTACTCCTCGTATGCCTGTGCAGGGGGCACGTCAACGGTCCCCTTTTCGGGTGTTATCACAACCTTAACAGGGAGGTCATATCTCGCAGCAAACTCAAAGTCCCTCTGGTCATGGGCAGGAACAGACATTATTGCACCTGTCCCGTATTCCATCAGGACAAAGTTGGCGATGTATATGGGTATCCTCTCCCCGTTCATCGGATTCAGGGCATAATGGCCTGTAAAAAGTCCATGTTTTTCCTCCATAACCCCATACTTCGACCTGATGAAGGAAAGCCCTGCCCTGTCCTGAACAATCCTCTCTGCAACGGGGTGATTCGGTGCGATACAAAGGAACGTTGCGCCCCACAGGGTATCCGGTCTTGTGGTGAATATCCTTATGCTCCCATCCATGTCCGCCAGGGGGAAATCCATCTCAACCCCTTCGCTCCTGCCAATCCAGTTGCGTTGCATTGCTATCACGTGCTCAGGCCATCCATCCGTCAGCTCATCGCATCCCCTGAGAAGGTCGTCTGCATAAGCCGTTATCCGCAGAAACCACTGTTCCAGTTCCTTCCGGACCACTTCGGTGTCACACCTCCAGCAACTACCGTTGATCACCTGTTCGTTTGCAAGAACCGTGGAGCAGGACGGACACCAGTTAACCGATGCAGATCTTCTGTAGGCAAGCCCCTTTTCGTACATCTTGAGGAAAAACCACTGGTTCCACCTGTAATATCCGGGGCTGCAGGTTGTCACCTCACGGGACCAGTCATAACTAAACCCCATACGTTTCAGCTGCTCTTTCATATATTCAATATTCTCGCGGGTCCATTTCGCCGGATGAACACCGTGATTAATGGCGGCATTTTCGGCCGGCAGCCCGAAGGCATCCCACCCCATGGGATGAAGGACATTAAAACCCCTCATCCGCTTGTAACGTGCCACCACGTCCCCGATGGCATAATTCCTCACATGCCCCATGTGAATCCTGCCCGATGGATATGGAAACATCTCAAGACAGTAGAACTTGGGCCTCCTGCGATCCGGCAGAGACCTGTAAAGATCCTCCTGCTCCCAATACTTCTGCCACCGCGGTTCAACCTTTCCGGGATCGTATCTATCCAATCTATCCTCCTTAAAGAGCGGGATTTCGACATATATTATACCTAAACCGAGCGATTCTTTCATTTACAACAGGGATATCTCAAATCCGCTGTTTGAGTCGGGGCCAAATTGATGGAATCTCTATCGGCAACTCAGAAATATATAGAGTCTGTGTATAAACTACGGTTATTTGTCATTCCCGCAATCCCGAACGCATTCGGGAGCCGGGAATCCTAAAGAACGATTCCCCGAACGCTTTCGGGGAATGACGGAAAAACGACAACTGTTCGACTTTATACACAGACTCTATATTAGTGGTGAATGCTATCGGGTTTGAACTCTTAAAAAACTCACATCCCGGGGTGACCTGGAGAATTTCCTCTGAGGCAGCCATGGAGTGAAAAGCCCATAAGGCACAGCTAACGACATCCAATCGCCTGATTTACCTGATTTAATGGTATAAGCATTGATGCAAAACTAAACAGACCGGCAAAATTGACAGGCATCTTATGTTTCTGTTATTTTTAGTAATGAATTTAAGGCGCTTCTCGATCATGACTCTCTTTCTCCTCACCGCACTGAGCACCTCAGCCTTCGGCTTCGACGTACAGGGCATTCAGCCCGTCCAGCCCCTGGGGGCGATTTCCACCATGAACGCCTTTACCGTCGGCAAGGAAAATATCGGGGTCATGCTGGGAATTGAGAAGTCTGTTGACCCCAACTTTTACAGGTTGAGCCTAAATGCGGAATATGGCCTTTTGAAACAGGTTGACCTGCTTGCCAGCCTTCCTCTTGTTGTGGGGCTGTCGGGTTCGGAAGGGATGCAGGATATAACCATAGGGCTAAAACACAGCATCATAACGGAGAGGAGATACGGGCCGTCATTTTCGTATATAGTGGATTTTTCCCTTCCCGGGAGGGAGGAACTGTCCATCGGTGGCCGTGTCGGCGGGGGACTTATTTTGACCAAGAGGCTCGGCCCCTTTTCCGGCAATCTGAACCTCTTCTATCACATACCCTTTGATTCAGACTACAAAAAAGAAATCGAGCTGAGGTTCGGTCTTGATCTGGCCGCAGTCCACAACGTGAACCTCCTGACGGAGATAATTATAAAAAAGAGCCATTTCTCTGCACATATCGACCAGGTGGAAGGAAGAGCGGGTTATAGGGTAAAATTAACCCCTGATACCTTTGTAACCCTCGGGCTTGGCTATGATTTCAAAAACAGGGAACCGGAGTTGAGATTCTTCTTCCTGTTAAGCACATTTTTTTATAAGACATAAAAATATATAATATACAGTACCCGGAGGAAGTCATACGATGAAAAGATTGCCGGTGTCCTTTTTTATTCTTATCTTTGCCCTGTCTTTAGCAAGCGGTGCTTTCGGCACACCGGTCCCTGAGTCATTCTCAAGTATTGTAAAACTGAGGGCCAGGAGTGTTGTAAATATAAGCACGACAAGAATATACAAGGAAAGGGGACTGCCGTTTCCCTTCTCCTCCGAACAGACACCACAGGAAAGGGAGAAGAAATTCAGAAGGCAGTCACTCGGCTCCGGCTTCATAATAGACAAAGACGGGTACATCCTTACCAACTACCATGTAATTGACAAGGCTGAGGATATAAGGGTCAGGCTATGGGATGAAACAGAGTATAAGGCAACCGTAATCGGCAAAGACCAGAAAACGGATATAGCACTTATAAAGATTTATTCAAAGAAAACGCTCCCTGTTGCCCCTCTGGGAGATTCCGATGCACTTGAGGTTGGTGATTGGGTTATTGCGATAGGAAACCCTTTCGGTCTTGGAAACACAGTGACGGCGGGAATTGTAAGCGCAAAGGGGAGGATCCTCGGCTCAGGACCCTACGATGATTTCATCCAGACCGATGCGGCCATCAACCCCGGCAACTCCGGTGGTCCCCTCTTCAACATAAACGGAGAGGTGGTCGGGATAAACAGTGCAATCTTCTCAACTTCGGGCGGCAATATCGGGATAGGCTTTGCCATACCAATCAACATTGCAAAGGATATAGTTACGTCACTGAAGGAGAAGGGGCATGTGGAGAGGGGATGGTTAGGGGTCACAGTACAGAAGGTCACACCTGAAATTGCCGAGAAATTCGGCCTGAAGGAATCGTACGGGGCTATCATAGCCGATATCACACCGGGTTCCCCCGCAGACAAGGCCGGCATGAAGAGGGGTGACATCATCATAAAATACAATGATAAGAAGATAGAGGACATGCATGTACTTCCTCGACTTGTTGCGGCATCTCCCGTGGAAAGCACCGTGCCTGTAACGGTCTTCAGGAACGGCAGGGAAGTTGTCCTGGAGGTAACAATCGTAAAGTTGAAGGAGGGGATTGCCACCCCTCAGGCAATTATAGAAAAGACCCTGGGTATCATGACCAAGACCCTCCATCCCGCTATTGCCGAACAGTTCGGAATAAAAGACGGGGGCGGGGTAGTGGTGATAAGGGTTAATGAGGAGGGTCCCGCGGCACGTGAGAATATTCACAAGGGCGACATTATACTTGAGTTGAACAGGAAGAGGATTACCTCCGTCGAGGAGATGGCCTCTATACTCAAGGTCGTTGATAAGGGCGATACCGTCTTACTGTTAATTAAGAGAAAAACCGGCTATATATATATAAGCACACGGGTGGACTAATCAATGTTTGATCTCGGAATACAGGAACTTATTGTAATCTTTGTTGTTGCTCTCATCATTGTCGGGCCCCAGAAACTGCCTGAACTTGCAAGGTCTCTCGGAAAGGGCATGGCTGAACTGAAGAAGACCCTTCAGGGGGTCAAGGAACAGATCGATTCAGAGATGGAAGAAATAGAGACACCGATAAAGGATGGACTACACGACGTTGCCGATCAGTCACCGTTTTCGGAAAAAAACTCCAACGCCGATATAACAGCCGGCTCCGAAGATGCCGATGCCGGCATCTCTGAAAAGGTCGACAAAGCCGAGCCAGAGGAATCCAATGCCGATATAACACCCGGCACGGAAGATGCCGATGCCGGCATCTCTGAAAAAGGCGGCGAAGCCGAGCCTGGGGAATCCGACAAGCAGGATGAGGGGAGGAAACCAGAAGTAGATGGCAAATGAAACGCTCCCCTTCACTGCCCATCTTACTGAATTAAGGCAGAGACTCATCAAGTCTCTTGTCGCTGTTATTATTGGTTTTGTCGTCTCCTTCGCCTTCTCCGAAAAACTCTTTAAGCTCTTAACCATGCCCCTCAAGTACGACCTCCACATAAAGTTGAGTTCACCCTATTTAGAGATGCTTCCCAAGGCATCACCCATAAACAAGCTTGTCTTTTTAGCCCCGGCTGAGGCATTCTGGATGCACATCAAGGTATCCATAGTGGCAGGTATAATTCTCTCCATTCCCGTCATCCTCTATCAACTCTGGAAGTTTGTCGGGCCGGGACTGCTACCCACGGAAAAGAAATATATCGGACCCTTTATAGTAGCCGGGACCGGCCTTTTTCTCCTCGGTGACCTGTTCTGCTTTGCAATAATTCTCCCCTTTGCAATGAGCTTTCTCCTGACTTACAAGACCGAATCCCTTATCCCCATGCTCTCGGTGGGAAGCTATATCGATTTCACCCTGAAATTCCTGCTCTCCTTCGGTATGGTATTCGAACTGCCCATAGTTATACTTTTCCTCACAAAACTCGGGATAGTCTCTCCTCAAACACTGGCAAAAAACAGAAAGTATGCGGTACTTGTGGCCTTCATCCTTGCTGCCATCCTCACGCCGACACCTGATGCTTTCAACCAGACACTCATGGCCGGGCCTATCATTATTCTGTTTGAGGCTGGTATAATTATATCTAAAATCTTTGCGAGAAAGAAGGCCTCCAATGACGGGGATTAGAGGCAAGAACCTTAAGGCGGTAATCTGGGATATTGCCGAAGGTTACACTATCGTAAACCCTCTGTTTTTGAAACCCATTAAACCGGAAGTCGTGCAGGACCTCTATAAGGAGATTCAGCATGTACTGATAGAGGTAAGGGGAGAGAAATTCCCCTTCAATGATTCCCAGGCAATAAGGCTCAGGAACCTGAAGCTTCAACGGCTTAATTCAGCACGGATGATAATCAGAAACTACCTCAGAGAGCGAAGGCTCCCTATGGTGTAAGGTATGGTGGAAACCGAAGAGATCAAGGATCTTCTGCAATCGCTTATTAAAGCGAAAAAAAACCTGAGGCTTTACCCCGAAAACAATCCCATCTACAAGAAGACTATAGATACCATCTACGGCAGGATATCCTCCGCAGTTGAAGCCGAGGGCTCACTCACCTTCAGAATCAGGCAGTACGATATCTTCCTCCAGGATGATCTGATATACCACAATGAAGACAAGGAGGAAAGCCTTTCCCTGTTTTTTTTCAAGGACGGCGTACGTGAAATCACCTTTAAACAGGGAATACCCCTTGAGGAGGTCGAAGATTTCCTGAAGATAATCTCCATGGACTTCGATAAAGAGGCCCTCGATGATGATGTTGTAACCCTCATGTGGGAAAGGGACTTCCATTTCATTGATTATCTGGTCGACGACACGATTCTTCTTGAAGATGAGGGTTATGAGGAGATGGCGACAAAAGAAGCAAAGGGAGCATATGCCGGAGGGGAGGAGGTCCTCAGGGCTTATGATGATGCCCTTGGTATCGAGAGGTCATCGGCAATAAGCATTGTACCCCTCACAAACAACGATCTCAAGAGCATAATAGAAGAGATAGAAAACGAGCCTACGGACAAGACCTTCCTGTTGATGCAGATACTCTTTGACATGCTTGCCGAGGCCCAGGGCAAGGCCGAGTTCCAGGAGATAACGGATTTCATGAAGAAGACAATAGTCTATTCCATATCTCATGGAAATCTTGATACGGTAATCTATACCATTAAAAAAATCCGGAACTCCATAAAACGCTCCCTCTATCCCGATGAGGTCAATCCTTATCTCAAAGGTGTCGACTACCATCTGAACTCCGCCGGTTGTATCCTCGCCCTTGGTGACATACTGGACAGCGGCGCCGAATTTGAAGCCGATACCCTGCATGAATTTTCCCATGTACTGAGCAAGGCATCAATTCCTCCTTTGATCTCCCTCCTTGGTGAACTGAAGAACATATCCTCCAGGAAGGCCGTCATAAAAATTATCTCGGAGCTGGGAAAACAGGATATCAATGCAGTAGCGAACGGGTTATCCGACAGGAGATGGTATGTTGTAAGAAATATAATCTACATACTCAGACAGATTGGCGACAGGAGGGCGATTGAATATCTTACCCGCTCGATCCGGCATCCCGACAAGCGTGTCAGAAAAGAGGCAATCCGCGCGCTTGGTGAGATGGGGAGCGGCGATGTGGTATCGATACTTAAGGGCTGTCTGACCGACAGCGACGAGTCCATCAGGGTTGCCGCCGTAAGGGCGATCGGACATATAGGAACCATCGTCTCCAAAAAGATTATCACGGACTGCATCCGGGGAAAAGACTTCAGGGACCTCAGCTTCAGTGAAAAGAGGGAGTATTTTGAAACCCTGGCAAGGTGGCCGGAGGGGGATACCGAAGAGCTTGTCCTCAGGGTCCTCAAGAAACAGACCTTCTTTAAGAGGATCAAGAACGATGAAACACGCGCTGCCGCTGCATACTGTGCCGCGCTTATCGGTTCCAAAGAGGCAGCGGGTATACTTGAAAAACTCAAGGACTCAAAAAACAGGATTCTGAAAGAACATGTAATTTCAGCAATAAACAGGTTGAATAATGGAAAAATCTGAACAGGAACAGGCAACAGAGGCCAAGCATGTAATAAACCAGTTGTCCGTCGTATTAAGGACCGGCCAGTTCCACGACGTCGATAACGTAGCCGTTATAAGCACAGCTGAAAAACTGCTGGACATAGCAAATCCCATTATTCAGCAGGAGGGGGTTCTCAGGATCGATCTTATCGGGGACTTCTTCTATCTCAATGACTCCCGTGTAAAATATCCACTTGAGTTTCTGCTGAACTTCGACTATCTCTCAAGGGAGTTCAGAAGGAGAGGAATGGGGACGGTGGTCTTCACAGCGCCATTGTCTATCGATGATCTCAAACTATTTCTTAGGGCGTTTATCGCATCCGGATATTCGAACACCCCCTATGAGGCAATTGAAGCGATGATCGAGGATGATTTAAATATACGGATCGACAGGCTAAAGAAGATAAAAGAGGATGGAGAGGTCGATAGAAGACGGATCGTGAAGAAGACATATTTCAATGCAGTCTCCTTCACGAAGGGGGTCATAACAAAGCTCAAGGCCGGTGAGAGGGTAAGCATAAAAAGGGCAAAAAGGATCGTCGAATCGATGGTTGATCTCATCCTTTCCGAGGATCAGTTGCTTATCGGTATGACTGCAATCAAGGACTACGACGACTACACTTACAACCATTCAGTTAATGTCAGTGTCCTTTCGATAGCCATCGGACAGAAGATCGGTCTTCACAAGCGGAACCTCACAGAACTTGGTCTCGTTGCCCTCTTCCATGATATCGGGAAGATGGAGGTCCCCAAGGAGACACTGAACAAACCCACTGCCTTTACCGAAGAGGAGTGGAAGATCATCAAGAGACATCCTTACTGGGGGGCAAGGGCCATACTGAAACTGAAGGGACTCGACAAGATCTCTATCCAGAGTGCAATAGTTGCCTTTCAGCACCACATCAGCCTTGATCATTCCGGCTATCCCAAGATAAGGGAACCCCAGGTTCTCGACTTCTATACAAAAATAGTTTCAATCGCCGACCAGTACGATGCCATGACCTCATCGAGGGTATACCAGAGGGTACCGCTCCCTCCCGACAGGGTCTTAAGCGTTATGATGGACAGGACAGGCATAGAAATAGATCCCATCCTCTTCAAGTTCTTTGTCAACATGGTCGGCGTTTATCCTGTGGGTTCCCTCGTATTGCTCGACACAAGAGAGATGGGGCTTGTATATGAATGTACCCCCGCCAATGCAGACAGGCCACGGGTTATGATTATAGTGGACAGCAGCGGCAAGAAAATCGACGGAATCGTTGTTGACCTGACTGAAAAGAACGACAGCGGAAGGTATCAAAGGTCGATAGTAAAGACCCTTGATCCAAACAAATACCGCGTAAACCTCGCCGAATATCTCCTCTGAAATCCTGGTGCAAGGAACGCCGCCTTCCGGAAATCCCGTCTCCGAATCGCCAGGTACCATCAAGTACCTGCAAATACCTGCCTTGCCGTTACCTTGTCTCGCCACGCCCGCATAGCGACAGCGGATTTCCGGTGCCATATCAAAGCCCATCTTCTACAGTTACTAAATAAATACTCTGCAAATTCAAGCAGTTATGACCCCACAAAACAAGCGTGGCACTATGATTTGGTGTGTTTTTGTTGTTGCGTTTCTGGAATTCCTTGATTTATAAGGCTTTTTGCTTTTCAGTTGCGCCGCTTTTCTGCCGCAACTGTAGAAAAGGGGTTTGAGGTTTTATGGGACAGCAGATGGTGCTTTTCGTTTACTCTATGCACCGAAACAGGCGTTTTTACCGGGATTTGGTCCATAGTTATGGGACAGCACACGGTTTTACTCAGCCTACAGGGAGGGCGTTAGTGTTAAAACAAGAAACTCACTAATTGAGATTTGGAGAAAATTCGATTGTAATTCAGGCCTCTTAGGCCTGTTTTACGAGCTTATGGGATGACTGTGACATAAGGATGATAAATCAGTAGTGTCTGGTAACAATTAATATCTCACAATTTAGATTAAAAATCAAGCGGACTTTTCGCTTCTTTTTTCGTTTGACTTTTAAGAGTATGCGTATAAATCATTGTTGTTCTTACATCACTATGCCCCAGCAGTTCCTGAATAGTGCGTATATCATAATTGGCCTACAATAAATGTGATGCAAAG
>BDTA01000081.1 GCA_002897935.1 bacterium BMS3Abin08 | reverse complement strand
ATACTTGAAGAGCCTGGCATGAAAAGAAGGCGGAACCTTCCCTTCAAAAAAGCCTTTAATACTCCAGTACTCAACAGACTCAAATGCCTCGATCTCCCGCACCCTTTCAACAACGAGCCTCACAGCCACAGACTGGACCCTGCCCGCGCTCAGCCCCCTCCTGACCTTCCTCCACAGAAGAGGACTCAGCCCATATCCAACAAGCCTGTCAAGCACCCTGCGTGCCTGCTGGGCATCCACCTTATTCATATCTATGGTGCCGGGGTTCCTCATGGCCTCGCTCACTGCCTTTCCCGTAATCTCATTAAAGGTAACGCGGTAAATCTCCGGGATACCCCTGGAGCCCTTCCCCTTTGAAATCTTCTTCAGCTCTTCATGAATATGCCAGGCTATGGCCTCCCCCTCTCTGTCGGGGTCCGGGGCAAGATAAACCGCATCAGAGTCCCTGGCCGCCTTTCTCAGCTCCTTTATGACCTTGTCCTTTCCGGGGATGGGGGCATACTTGGGTAAGAAGTCGTTTTCAACATCCACCCCCAACTCCTTCTTCGGCAGGTCCCTCACATGACCGACCGAAGCCTTTACGGTATAGCCCTTACCGAGTATCTTATTTATCGTCTTGGCCTTTGCCGGAGACTCTACAATCACAAGTGATTTCATTCCCCACTCCTAATGCCATGTTATTTTCTTGCCCCTGCCGAAAACAAGGGCGTATATCTCTTCAAGCTCTATGTCCGTCTTCTCGGCAAAGAGGTAGATCAGGACGGACCTCACTGCATCCGCCTCTTCCTCACCGATCAGATCGGACTTCTCAAGCATCTTCAATTCGTCGTTGACGTGAAACAGGTTTATATCCCTGTCGGTTATTCTCATCATTGCATCATCGAGGTCCATCTCATCATTGAGGAGTTCGTCGGTGATCAGGCCCAGCAGTTCAATGAATTTTCTGTACACCCTTAAACCTCCACTATTAAAATCAGCTGATATCAGCTTTTAAAGAGTAACACATTGCCCTGTAATTTTGGCAACGTGTCACCACCGGCAAAACAACAGTCTGCATAAGACTGAATCAGACTTCAAGGCCGAATTTTTTTCCTTCAAACTGCCTCACCACACCCTTAAGCTCAAGCTCTGTAAGAACCCCTAAAAGTCTGTGTGTGGGAACGGTTGACTGTCTTGCAAGCTCATCTATATGACGCGGCTCAGGCGACAGCATGGATACAACCGACCTCTCATCCATGGTAAGCTCAACCTCCTGCCTCTTTTTCTCCCTGATAAACCCCCTGAGCTGGGGAGCGATCTCTTCGATTATATCCCTTGCGCCCTCCACCAGCACAGCGCCCGATTTTATAAGTGTATTGGTACCGGAAGACCTGTCGGATGTTATCATACCGGGGACTGCAAATACCTCCCGCCCCTGTTCAAGGGCGGATCTTGATGTGATAAGCGCACCACTGTCATCGGTTGCCTCCACAACAAGCACCCCGAGGGAAAGCCCGCTTATGATCCTGTTCCTCATGGGGAAGTTTTCACGCTCGGGTTTTGTCCCGGGAGGAAACTCGGTGATCACCGCACCGTCCCTCTCGATCCTCTTCATCAGTCCGGCATTCTCGGGTGGATAGGGCACATCAATCCCCGACCCGAGTACGGCAACTGTCCTCCCGCCCCTTTTCAATGCCGCAACATGGGCAACGGTATCTATTCCCCTTGCCATACCGCTTACTATGGTCAATCCGCTTAAAGACAGTTCCCCTGCCAGCATGTCCGCTACCCTCTTCCCGTACTCCGTTGGTTTTCGTGGTCCAACCACTGCAATGGCAAACCTGTCCTCCTCGCTGATATCACCCTTCACGTATAAGATAAACGGACAGTCACCGACCTCCTTCAGTAACAGGGGATACCCGGGATCACTAAGGTGAATCACCTTAATCCCCAGACCGTCACACATCCTCAGTATCTCTTCCGCCCGCTTCCAGTTATCAAATTCCTTAATAGCTGCAGCCGTCATCGCACCTATGCCGTCCACAGAAGTCAGGTCCTTTTCCGGCGCCCTGAACACATCACCGGGAGAACCAAAGGCATCAAGGAGGTTCTTGATCCTGAGGGGACCGAGGGCCTTTACAGAGGTAAGGGCTATCCAGTATATTAAATCACGGGGCATAGGGTTAATCTCGCAGATATCTGTCCATACCCTCTCTTCTCATCTTAAGTCTCAGTGCATTAAGCTTGATGAATCCCTCTGCATCCCTCTGGTCATAGACGTCCTCGGCCTCAAAAGTCGCAAGCTCCGGACTGTAAAGACTTTCCGGGGACTTCCTCCCTGAAACAACGCAGTTACCCTTGTAAATCTTCAGCCTCACAGTCCCTGTCACGCCCTCCTGTGACTTATCAATCATCCCCTGAAGCGCCTCCCTCTCAGGTGAAAACCAGTAACCGTAATAAATACACTCTGCATATCTGGTGATCAGGGAGTCCTTAAGGTGGGCAACCTCCCTGTCAAGGGTAATTGACTCCATTGCCCTGTGCGCAATGTGCAGAACCGTCCCCCCCGGGGTCTCATAAACACCGCGGGACTTCATCCCTACATATCTGTTCTCAACGATATCAACCCTGCCGATCCCGTTTTCACCGGCTATCCTGTTAAGGCCCGAAAGTATATCAAAGGGACCGAGTCTTTCACCGTTTAATGAAACAGGGTCTCCCTTCTCATATCCTATCTCTACAAAGGTTGCCCTGTCAGGGGCGTTTTCAGGGGATACCATCATGGTATACATCTCCTCCGGGGGCCCGGCCCAGGGGTCCTCAAGAACACCGCCTTCGTAGCTGATATGAAAGATATTCCTGTCCGTGCTGTACGGTTTTTCCCTGGTTACCGGCACATCTATCCCCCTGCTCTGGGCAAAATCGATAAGACTTTCCCGGGACTTAAAGGGCCACTCCCGCCAGGGCGCTATCACCCTGATATCAGGCTTAAGGGCATAGTAGGCAAGCTCAAACCGCACCTGGTCATTCCCCTTGCCTGTGGCGCCGTGGGCTACTGCATCAGCGCCTTCGGCCTCTGCGATCTCGACCTGTCTCCTGGCTATAAGGGGACGGGCAATAGACGTACCAAGGAGATATGTCCCCTCGTATACTGCATTTGCCCTCAGCATGGGGAATATGTAATCCCTCACAAACTCCTCTCCCAGGTCCTCTACATACACCCTTGATGCACCTGTTCTCAACGCCTTATCCTTGACGGCTTCGAGGTCCTCCCCCTGCCCCAGGTCTGCACAGTAAGCTATGATATCGGCCCCAAAGGTCTCCTTCAGCCATACAATGGCGACCGATGTATCCAGGCCGCCTGAATATGCAAGAACTATCCTCATGTTTCCTCCCTTTAAGAGATCAGCTTTTTATCTCCACAAAATATAAACTTCCGCACCAAGGCATATAAAGTATAAAATAAGACCCTGCTAAGTCAAATCCCCCGGGCTGACAAATATGCCGTTTGAGTCGTGGGTCAAATTGAGGGCAGGCGGGTCAAGGGGCTCATTGAAGCCTCTCTGAAGTCCGGCCGTGCCCTGCCGGGCGCTCCCCATAAAGCCGTTTTTTTACCTCCGCAGCGTACCTGTCGGCATACCGCACCGGTTCCGGAAGCCGGTATTTTGTTGAACACTCGAGGACAACACCGGCAGCATCCTCAACAGTCACCAGGTTTCCGGGTGAAACAAAGAGGGGTTTCACCCTGCTGCGGGTCCTCAGTACAACCCCCACAACCGTTCCACCCAGCATTAACGGCTCAGCCGCGCCCTTCTCAGGCCGGGGCGCCCTGAACTCACCTACAAGCCTCGATTTTGCGCAGCCTATCGTGGGCCTTCCAAGCAGCACACCAATGTGTGTTGCAATCCCGAGCCCTCTCGGATGAGCAATTCCCTGCCCGTCAAAGATAAAGACATCGGGGACAACGCGGAGTTTTTTCAGTGCAGACAAGACAGCCGGACCCTCCCTGAACGAAAGATACCCCGGGATGTATGGAAACCCCGTCTCCATTATGGAAAATGTCTCCTCTACCTTCTCCATCCTCTCGATATCCAGCACAACTACAGCCGCAACGGTGCTTTTTTCCGTAAACGCAGCGTCAATGCCTGCAACGAGTTTTACAGGTCCCGGAAGGGGCCGGAGCATCACTCCCCCTGAGAGAGACCCCTGAACAGACCTTGCCTCATCGAGGTCCCTCGGCCAACTCACATCAGGAATCTCCATATGAAAGGCCCTTATTAAAGCGGATACGTTTTCATTATCATCTGTAATGTCTACCTGCAACCCCATGATATACACCTAACAAAGCTACCCCTGTCACAATACCCGTTATGTTTGCAGCGAGGTCCCCGACGCTGAAAGACCTGTAGGGCAGGAAGTACTGGACCAACTCAATTACAAAGCTGTAGAGGAATATGCTGATACCTGCAAAAAGGACCGCCCTCGGAACGTATCTGTTCAATGAGAGCAGGCAAATCACCGTTGTTATAATATACACAACGGCGTGGATTAACTTGTCGGATACCTGCACAACGCCGGAAGGAGCCGGGATTAAAGACAGCACTGCTATCAGGCTAATCCATACGACAAAAAGTATCCTAAAGAGGGGTTTTCTCACCAATCAGTCTCCTCAGCGGGGTCCATATATACCGCTCCTTCATAAGCCGTATTACAATGCACCTTGCCGAAAGCCCCGACCTTTGGTCGGGGATGAAGGCATGGAATGCAATTAATCAAATTTTCCTTACATTGGCAAGCTCCGACCTTTGATCGGAGAGCTTGACTGTATCCGGGTTATTCCAGACTGGAAAAATATACCCCTTAATGATATTATAATATTAACAATGAAAAAATCATTCTCGGTATTTATAGTTATATCGGTCCTTTTCCTCGGCATCTACCTCAAAAACATCTCCGGCAGGGTCATCCCTGTTGAATATGAAGGCCACCCCGTACCACTGGCCCTACCGGAAATCAGGGAGATAGTCGAATTTGTAAAGGACGGCGAGAGCCTCTATGATATCTTTAAAAAATACGATCTCGACATAGGGACACTGTATAAAATAACAGGGGCTTCCAGGCAGCTCTACGATCTTGTCCGTCTCCGGCCCAACCGGTCCTATATTATCACAACGGTCAGGAATGATGACGGCGTCGAGAGATTGAACCTCTTCAAGTATTCCATCAATGACTCCTCCTATCTGAAGATCGTACGGGACGGAGAGGCATATATTCCAAAGGTTGAAAAGGTCGGTTATGAGCGGCGGCCTGCTCTCCTCGAGGCTAAGATAACGGACAATCTCATCAATGCCGTCGGGGAAACACCGGAACAGATGAAGGTAGCCTTCAACCTTGCCGAGGTCTTTGAGGCGGACATAGATTTCCTGACCGAACTCCGACAGGGTGACGGTTACAGGATGATCGTGGAGGAGCTATGGCTTGACGGGGTCTTTAAAGGCTACGGCGATATCCTTGCTGCAGAGTTTACAAACAACGGGAAGATGTACGAGGCATACCGTTTCAAGGTCAATGGCAGGACAGCCTACTACGATTCATCGGGCCGCTCTATGAAGAAGGCGCTGCTCAGGGCACCCCTGAGGTTCAGATATATAAGTTCACGGTTTAGCCACAGGAGAAAGCACCCCATCCTCAAGATATACCGGCCCCACCTCGGTATAGACTACGCAGCACCACAGGGCACACCTGTCTCCTCGGCAGGAAACGGCACAGTGAAGCTTGCAGGATGGAAAGGGGCATACGGGAAGTGCGTTATCATCAGGCACCCAAACGGATATGTGACCTACTATGGTCACCTTTCAAGGATCAGAAAGGGGATAAGACGGGGTAGAAAGGTCTCTCAGGGAGAGATTATCGGGTATGTCGGCAAGACAGGTCTTGCAACGGGCCCTCACCTCGACTACCGTATCAAGAAATTCGGGAAATTCGTAAATCCCTTAAGATTGCGCCTCCCGCGGGGTATCCCTGTTCCCAAAAAGAGGATAAACGAATTCAGGGACTACGTGGAAGGACTGAGGGCAATGATTGCCCCACCCGCAAAGGGAGAAAACTCTCTGAAGGCGGATGCCGCCCAGAGAACCGCTCACTCCCTGAATTGATCGTCAGTTCAGCATCAGGTCTCCGAACCTGCTCTGCCATAAATCAACCATGATAAACTCAGGATGACAAAGTCGGCACTTTTGTTGATTGCCGGACAGCCCCATTGATGTGGGGGGAAGAAACAGGGGAGATTTACACACATAAGCTTGAAGAGACTAAAAATATAGACTCTTTCGTGTTTTAGTTGAAGACAGGCTTAAAATTCAACTTAACATTAACCACAACGCACAATGTCATTCCGGCTTGTCCGGAATCGTTCAAAGCGCAGAGCGGTCGTTTTTCCGTCATTCCCCGAAAGCGTTCGGGAAATCGTTCTTCAGGAAGGATTCTCGACTCCCGAATGCGTTTGGGATTGCGGGAATGACAGATAACTGTAATTTATACACAGACTCTAAATAGACAAAGCAATCCGACATTAAGTGGTTTATACAAAAATATTGAAGAAAAGATTCCGGACAAGCCGGAATGACAGGACAAGCCGGAATGACGGACTGATCAAGTGGCTTCAACTTTTTTTACCAATGAACCGAATTATATGCAGACATTGACCCTCGACAGAAAAGGAGAGACAATCAAGACCTCTTACGAACTATCTTGCCGGGGTCGGCTTTGTTGATCGAAATCTGGCCTCATATCGCCGGCCTCCTTACCCTGTTTATAACGGTGTATGCTTCGGCGCATGCCGTTTTAAACAAGCGCGAGACCCATTCAGCCATTGCCTGGGTAGGGGTTATCTGGCTTGTTCCCGTCATCGGCGCTGTCCTCTATCTCCTCTTCGGAATTAACCGTATCAGACGGCGTGCCAAGGCCTTAAGGAGCGACCATCAGGCGTCCCCCGGCACAACATCTCCTGATTATGACGATGAACTGCCTCTGCCCCGTCATGATCAGTTTATTGCACTTTCACGCCTCGTTGGAAAAATCATTCAGAAGCCCCTTCTGCACGGAAACCGGATAAGGCCCCTCCGGAACGGTGATACCGCCTTTCCGGAGATGCTCAAGGCGATTGACGGGGCTGAACGTTCAGTCACCCTCTCAACATATATCTTTGATAATGACGGTGCCGGCAGACTGTTTCTGGACTCCCTTGCCCGGGCAGTCAGCCGCATGGTAGAGGTGCGGGTGCTTGTTGACGCTGTAGGCGCACGTTATTCATGGCCCCCTATAACCCATGAACTGCACCGTGCAGGCATCAAATCAGGGAGGTTTCTCCGGACATTCATTCCCTGGCGGATGCCCTTTATGAATCTGCGGAACCATCGCAAGATCCTCGTTGTAGACGGTAAGACCGGCTTTACCGGGGGCATGAACATACGTGAGGGACTTCTCCTCGGTGAGAACCCGCGTCACCCTTTGCAGGACCTGCACTTCCTCGTACAAGGCCCCGTGGTCCTTCATTTCCAGGAAGTTTTTGCCGAGGACTGGCTCTTCTGCACGGGAGAAGCCCTTCAGGGTGAGGGCTGGTTCCCGGACATAGAGCCAGAAGGACCGGTAATAGCCCGCGGGATACCGGATGGCCCTGATGAGGACTTCGAAAAACTGCTCTGGACCGTCCACGGTGCAATTGCCTGTGCAAAATCGTCCATACGGATAACAACACCTTACTTTCTTCCCGATTCTTCCCTTATCACGTCACTTAACCTCGCAGCTATGCGGGGAGTGAGGGTTGAGATAATTCTTCCCTCCGTGAATAACCTCCCGATGGTCAAATGGGCATCCACAGACCTGTTTTGCCAGCTCCTGGAAAAGGGCTGCCGTATCTACCTGACACCCCCTCCGTTCGACCATACAAAACTGATGATCGTGGACAAAACGTGGACGCTGTTTGGATCGGCAAACATCGACCCCCGAAGCCTCAGGCTGAACTTCGAGTTTAACGTGGAGTGCTATGATAACGGGTTGGCAACAGATCTGAACTCGCTTATGGAGAAGAAGTTAAAGGCGGCTCATCAGGTGACCCTGGAGGATGTAATGAGCCGGAGGCTTCCGGTCAGACTACGTGACGGCGTCGCCCGGCTCTTCTCGCCCTACATGTGATTCACGCAACGTTACCTGCAGGGAATTATGTCAGCAGTCATGTTCGTCAGCCTCTTGTAAACATAGAACTCGAACAGCCTTAATACTGCCCGGCCTCCTGTCTCAGCTATGTGACTCATAGACATCGTTGAACTCTCGATGGATTTCCTCGAAAAGCCCGAGGATTGCCGGATCAAAATGGCCCGGCAGGGTCCTCCCATCACCCTCGGTTATGATCCTGTATGTCTCCTCATGGCTGAAAGCGAATTTATAGGGCCTTGGTGACCTCAGCGCATCGTACTGGTCTGCAAGCATCACTATCCGTCCCTCCCTGGGGATATCTTCTCCTTTGAGCCCATTTGGATAGCCTGTCCCATCCCACCGTTCATGATGGCTGATTGCAATGGATGCCCCCATCTGGATCATATCATAAGACGATCCCTTCAGGATCTCATAACCTATAACCGTATGCGTCTTAACGATATCAAACTCAGCCCAGGTAAGACTGCCGGGCTTGAGCAGAATCCCGTCGGGGATACCGATCTTACCGAGATCGTGCATCGGGCTTGAATAGGATATGTTCTCGACAAAAACAGACGGCATCGAGAGTTTTTCTGCGATAATCCTGCTGTATATGCTGATCCTCCTGACATGGTTTGCAGTTTCTTCATCCCTGTATTCGGCGGCCATCATGAGTCTCTCTATGATCTCCTTGCTTGCGGCCTGAATAAGCCGCAGCGCCCTGTCGAGTTCCTCCGTCTTCTTCAGCACGGCCTCCTCGAGGTGCTCATCATATACCCTCTGGAGGTTCAGGACCTCGTAGTAGTTTATCGCCTTCTTGACCTTATGGAGGATCATCTCCATCCTGAAGGGCTTTAAGACGAAGTCGAAGGCCCCGTACCGTAATGCCTGAACGGTCTTGTCAAGATCGGGTTGACCGGTTATAAGCAAAACCGGGACGTCGGGAGTGTGTATCTTGATCTTCCTCAGGAGGGTTATACCATCCATCTCCGGCATAATGATATCGGAGATTACGGTGTGGAACCTCTTTGAGGACAGGAGTGTGAGCGCCTCTTCAGGGCTCCCTGTTACATAGACATCATACCCTGCGTCCTCAAGGAGAGATAAAAGGATCTCCCTGATGTCCCGATCATCATCAACGACAAGGACGGCGTATCTGTTATTCATCACTTCCACTGTCGAGGACATATCTCACCTTACGGAGAAACTCCTGAAGATCAAAGGGCTTTGTGAGAAAATTCAGCCCCTCTTCAAGAAAAAAATCCTTGTGTATCGCATTAACGGTATAACCACTTATAAAGAGGACCCCGCCGCTGTATCCAAGACCTCTGGCCTCCTCAAGCACATCCCTCCCCCCCTTCAGCGGCATGACCACATCCAGCACGAGGAGGTCAATCTGATCTTTTCTCTCCCTGATTATCTCAACGGCCTCGACACCGTCCTTCACTGATGTAACCTCATAACCCCTCTCTTTAAGGACCTCGCAGGCCATTGATCTCACAATCTCGTCATCCTCTGCAACCAGTATCCTCTCTGTCCCGTCAGACAGTACTGACACAGTCTCCCTCTCGGTCTCACAGGGTTCCGCTTCGGTAACGGGGAGGTATATCTTGAATGTCGTACCCCTGCCCTTCTCGGAATAGAGGTGTATGAAACCTCCATGCTGCTTCACTATCCCATACACCGTGGGAAGCCCGAGCCCCGTGCCTTTACCAACCTCCTTTGTGGTGAAAAAGGGCTCGAAGACCCGGGACTTCACCTCGTCTTCCATCCCCTCGCCCGTATCCGAGATGGAGAGGCAGGTAAACCTTCCTTTTCTCTTTATCCAGGGATGGGCACTGAGATACTCCTCATCAAAAACCGAATCAAATGTCTCAATTATTATTTCACCACCTTCCGGCATTGCATCCCTGGCGTTTGTTATGAGATTCATTATCACCTGTTCAACCTGTCCTTTATCGGCCATGACCGGCATCGTCTCACCAAGGTCGGTCCTTAACTCAATAGTTTCAGGGATCAGTCTTCTCAGGATCTTCTCAAAGTCACCGACAACGGACCTCAGGAATAAAGACCTCGGCTCAAGGATCTGTTTACGGCTGAAGGCAAGGAGTCCATGGGTCAACGTGGCTGCCCGGTCTGAAGCCCTGAGAATCTGATCTATCTTGTCCTTAAGGTCACGGTCTTTCAGTTTCATCCCGAGGAGCGAGGCATACCCTGTTATGGCGGTAAGTATGTTATTGAAGTCATGGGCGACCCCGCCTGCAAACAGCCCGAGAGACTCAAGCCTCTGCGACTGTCTGAGCTGCTCTTCGAGGTTCAACCGGTCCGTTATGTCAAGGAGCATACCTATAACGGCAGGCCTTCCCCCGTATATCAGCCTCACCCCGTAGACCTCGACATGGATCACCCGGCCGTCTGCCCTTACAGCCCTGAACGTGTAGTCAAGGGATTCAGCCTCACCTTCAAGCCTCAGGTTAAGGTTCTTCTCAACCATGGGCCAATCCTCCGGATAAGTGAGGTCCCGGGGACCTTTCTCGTCCATTATTTCTACAGAGCTGTATCCGAAGATATCGCAGAACCTGGGGTTTACATACCTGAAAAGGCCGTCCTGGATTATGTATATACCAACGAGGGAGTGCTCAACAAGGGAGCGGAACTTTATCTCGGACTCCGTCAGTTCCTTGTCCTTCTGTTTGAGATCGACATACCGCCTCTGAAGCTGCAACACCGCATATGAGAGGACTATCGAGACAAGGAGAAGGATGAACAACACCCAGATGCTGTGTGTTCCAAGATATGCAGCGACAAGCTCATTGTCGGGCCAGACCTGAATAAGGAGCTTCAGGTTCTTCAGGGAAAGTTCCGTCTCGAGCACATCACCCTCCGGTTCCCCCGTCGATACCAGGGGTATGCCTCCCTGACTGATCCTGTAATTCCCTTCGACTTTGCCTGCAAGGGCGGTCTCGATCAGCGGGATGATCCTGAGGACGCCGTTGACATACCCCTCTACAGAGCCGTCCCTGTTTTTTACGGGAAAGTATGTGGCAACACCGGGACCACCCTGGAACAGGTCTACAACAGGGGTAATCGAATAGGCACCGCTGCTCCGAACCTGATCAAACGTCTCCACCACCGATTTGCGGGGGTGCTTACCGATCTCCTTACCGACGGCTCCCCTGTTGGATTGCAAAGGATAGACCCACGTTATAACCCCTCGCCGGTCAATCCAGTTTATGGCCCGGAACCCCCCGAAGCTCTTGTAGACGGGCGCTGTAACCATGTAAAACAGGTCCCTGTCAAACTCCCCGGCACGGAGGTGACTCTGGATATGCTCCGTAAGGGATTTCATGGCAAAGATCCTTGTCCTGATTGCCTCGCTCAGACGGACCTTCGAGGTCTCAAGGGAGGTAAGAAGCGCCCTCCTCAGCAACTGCTCCTCGTGTTTCTTCCCGGAGTACCAGAGAGACGAAAGGAGGATGGAGGTGAAGAGAAGGACAAACAACGGGAGGGACCTCTTTATCAAGGTTAGCAGCCGTACTTTAAAATGACCCTTCAATCCATCCCCCCTTTCCTTACCGAAGTGCAAGGATCCTTCTTTCATTATACCTTATCGGACAATCAGAAGGAATCCCTTGCGATATATCCCTGAAACAACAACTATATTTAGTGCCTGTGTATAAAGTCGAATAGTTGTCGTTTTTCCGTCATTCCCCGAAAGCGTACGGGGAATCGTTACTTGAGAAGGATTCCCGACGCGCTTCACTTGCGGGAATGACAAATACATGTAGTTGTCGTTTTCCTGTCATTCCGGCTTGCCCGGAATCGTTTCTCGGGAATGACAAATGACTGTATTTTATACACAGACTCTATTTAATGCGGGGATCGGAAGGAAGGGGTTTGTCCGGACCGGGAGACCGGCGGATGAATTTCAGGATGCCGGCCGGTGTTTACGTCTCAACCTGTTTTACCCCCCTCCGTAAATCCCACGATTGCCACACCTGCCCCGTCGGCAGCGGAAACGAGATTCCCCCTCTGGAGCATAATCACCTTCCCGGACTCTACGGCAAGGACAGAGGCCCTCGCATCCACCATGGCCTTGAGGGTATCGGGCCCGACAACGGGGACATCGAACCTCAAATCCTGCCGGGGCTTGCATACCTTAACCACAACGGCCCCTTCACCGGCAAGCCGTCCTCCGCGCCTGATCGCCTCATCCGTTCCCTCGATGGCCTCAACGGCCATCACTGCCCTGTTTTTTACAACCACGGTCTGTCCGATATCAAGCCTGCCTATCTCCCTGGCCATCCTGAATCCAAACTCCATATCCCGCTCTTCAGCCCCGGTGGGTCTGCGCCTTGTCAGTATACCCGGGGGCATTAACAGCCCCGCTGCGAACTCGGTTGTATTGAGTATCTTTATGCCCTCTTTACAGAGCACATCGGTGAATGCCTGCAGGATTGTATCATCCCGCCTGTCCTTAAGACTGAAGATGAGCTTGATTGCCTTCATATCAGGGATGACATTTCCCCTGTAGGCAAGTTCCTTTGTTACCTTACCGGCCATCACCGCCTCTTTAACACCCCTCTCCTTAAGGACTCTTATAAGCTCACCAAGCCTCCCCACATTAACACTGATCACCTCATCCGCTGCAGAGCCGTCAAACTCGGCAACGGGCTTCAGTACTATCATTATAACATGATAACCCCGTCTGCGGGCCTCCTCTGAGAGGACAAGGGGCAAATTACCCTTGCCGGCTATGATACCCAGCTTACTCATGAAAAAAATACCGGACCATCTATTCCCCCTCAGGGGCATTCCCGGCGGGCCTGCAGATGCCCCGCCTGTTTTTGTTGATGAATTCTATCAGGTATGCTATTTCATCGGTATAGGGAAGTTCGGCCTGAACCTTCTTGATCGCCTCCTTAAGGCTCAGTTTCTCCCTGAAGAGGATCCTGTAGGCCTTTTTGAGTTCGGATACCGTCTCATCGGAAAAACCATTTCTTTTAAGCCCGACAATGTTCAACCCATAGAGCTTCACCCTTGGCCCCGAGGCCAGGGTGTAAGGCGGCACATCCTGTATAACACCGCTTAATCCGCTCACCATTGCATAGGCGCCTACCCGCGCAAACTGGTGAACGGCGGCAAGGCCGCTGATAACCGCATGATCCTCCACATGGACATGTCCGCCCAGGGTGGCGGCATTTGCCATAATCGTGTTACTGCCGATCTTGCAATCATGGGCGATGTGGGCATACGCCATGAAGAAGTTATTCTCCCCTATCTCGGTCATGCCGTCACCACCCACCGATCCCCGGTGTATGGTGATGTATTCCCGGATAATATTACCCTTCCCTATCCTGACTCCCGTCGGTTCATCCCCGTACTTGAGATCCTGCGGAGGGAGACCGATGCTTGTAAAGGGATAGATGGAACACCCCTCACCAATCTCCGTATCACCCTCTATAACGACATTATTCCTGATACGTGTTCCCTTCCTGATCCTGACCTTCTCAGCAACAATACAGAAAGGGCCCACGGTTACATCCTCATCGATCTCTGCGCCTTCTCTGATTATCGCTGTCCCATGAATATCAGCCATTAGTGTATCTCCCTGTCGGTAATCATTGCCGTAAACTCCGCCTCGGCAACGAGGACGTCTCCCACAAAGGCGTTACCGGAAAACTTCCATATAGACCGTCTATGTCTGAGCACATTCACCTCTATACGCAACTGGTCGCCGGGCACCACCGGTTTTCTGAATTTCGCCTTCTCGATACCGAGGAATATGGTGCTCTTGCCGGTAACGCCGGATACTACAGCCAGGGTACCGGAAACCTGGGCCATGGCCTCAATGATAAGCACACCCGGCATTATGGGGTTTCCCGGGAAGTGCCCCTGAAAAAACGGTTCGTTTATTGTTACATTCTTAATCCCCACAGCCCTTTCATCTTTTTCAATCTCAACCACCCGGTCAACGAGGAGGAAAGGGTACCGGTGGGGCAGACACTCCATGATTTCCTTTACATCCATCATCTCTTACCTCCCGTACAACGGTTATTTTTCCGATCCGGAAGCCTCTCCCTTCAACACCTCGATCTCCTGCCTGAGTTTCTTGACTTCCTTCACGATATCGGGCAGACGGTTAATCAGCCCCTGCAACCTCAGGAACTCCCTGTGCGGCCTTACAGGGACACCCAGGTAAACACCCCTCTTCAACTTGCCGAGAACACCGGACATTGCCCCCACAACGGTATGGGACTCTATTTCCGAGTGGTCGGAAACACCGACCTGTCCGGCAAGGGTTACATAATCCCCTATCTTTGTGCTCCCCGCAATCCCTACCTGTGAGACTATGATTGAATGCCTTCCGATAGTCACATTATGTGCAATCTGAACGAGGTTGTCGATCTTTGTGCCCTCGCCTATTACGGTGTTGCCGGTTGTGGCCCTGTCAATAGTAACACAGGCGCCTATCTCGACATCGTCACCGATAATGACTCCGCCCACCTGGGGGATCTTATGGTGCCTGTCCCCATCCCGTACATAACCGAACCCGTCTGAACCGATCACCGAGTTTGGATGAATTACAACCCTGCTACCAATCTCGACACCATCCATTACGGTGACACCAGGATAAACCAGGCAGTCATCACCCACCCTGCTCCCCTTTCCTATATATACACCTGGGAATATAACCGAATTATCTCCGATCTCCGCATCCCCGCAGATATAGGATAACGGATATACAGTCACTCCACGCCCAATCCTCGCCTTCTCCGAGACATAAGCGCCGTTCATAACTCCAAGGGGCTCATGCCTTGCAACATAAAACAGTTCCAGCACCCGGGAGAATGCAAGCAGGGGATTCTTGGAAACAATCTGTGCAACACCTAACCCTTCCATGTACTCCGGCACGATAACCGCAGCCGCCCCGGAATCAACAACTCGTTGAGACATCCTCGCATCCTTGATAAAAGTGAGGTCCCCGTCACCTGCACTGTCCAGACCCGCAACCCCCCGGATTTCCAGGTCAGGGGCACCTATTAATTCCCCCCCTATTTTCGATGCAAGTTCACCGAGTCTCATTTCTTCGCTTTCATCTTCTCGCTGAGTATCTTGATAACCTTGTCAGTAAGGTCAATCCGCTTATCAACATATAGCAGAACCTCTTGAAAATTCTCCAGTATTAAGGTGTAGTTCTCTTTTTTGCCTATCTCCTTTACGATATTTTTTATCTCCAGCAGAATCTGCCCGGTCAATTCATTCTCCTTTTTCTTCACCTCTGCCTGGGCATCCTGAACGAGTCTCTTGTAATCCCTCATCTTCCTGTCGAGTTCATCCTGCTTGGTCTTGCGTGCCTCATCGGAAAGAATTGTTCCCTGCTTGTCCAGTTCCTTCCTGAAGGCCTCCACCTCCTTGCCCTTTTCATCAATCACCGTCTGTTTTGACTTTATCAGGCTTTCAAGGTCTGCCTTGGCCTTCTTCCCGATTCCCGATTCGTTCAAAGCCCTCTGCATGTCAACATAACCGACCTTCAAATCCGCGCCATACGCGACTGAACCAAGGAATAACGCGCCGAAGAGCAAGAAAAACAATGAGATACCTGCTGCCTTTTTCATCTTATCCTCCTTAATATTTTCCGGGTTTTTACCCATTTCATTGTTGAAAAGGGTTAAATTTAAACGTCCTTTTTTCAACATACCGCTGAAAAAAAGCCGTTAGTTGTCACCCCTGAACTGAGTTCAGGGCAGGCCCTGATGCCATGTGCCCCGAAAACTCCCGGGGTATTGTTTAAGTGTCTCTTCCTTATGGGTTCTCCTGAATGTCCCCGCTTGATTCGAGTCTGTGTACAAAGTCGAAAAGTCGTCGTTTTTCCGTCATTCCCCGAAAACGTTCGGGGAATCGTTCAAGGCGCATAGGGCATAGCGCATAGCGTTCGTTATTCTGTTATTCCGGCTTGTCCGGAATCCTTCTTCGGGAATGACAAAGAATCGCAACTTACACACAAACTCCAACCCGGGATCCGGCATGACACGGCGCACGGTTCATCAGTTTTTCAGCAGCCTGTCGAGAGTCTGTCTTGCGGTGTTTCCGGTCTCCCGGAAACCACACAATTCCCTTATTCAACAGACCTCCTAAAAGATGCTTCCAAAGGCAAACTCTATCTTGCCCGCATTTTCATCTTCACGCCTGTCAAGGTTAAAGCCATACTCGATCCTTATCGGCCCAAAGGGCGAAAGCCACCTTATGCCGGCGCCGGTGGTGTACCTGAGATCACTGCCGAAGGTCTCGGAATCATCATAAGCACGGCCCGCATCAAAAAACACCACACCCTTGAGTTTTGCCTCTTCAAAGAGGGGAAAGATATACTCTGCATTCAGAACCAGTTCCGACATTCCTCCGATCACATCCCCGTTCTCATCACGTGGCCCGGCCTCTCCAAACCCCAGGCCCCTTACCGTATACATCCCTCCCACGTAGAAACGTTCATAAAGGGGATACTGCCTGTTAAACAGGGCCGTTGCATAACCTATCCTGCAGCGCAGCGATACGGTTGTCCTTCCTATAGGGAAGAACCACCCGGAATCAATCAACCCCTTTAAATAGTAATTGTCACCGGCTATACCTGCGTATGTAACCGTCAGGGAGTTTCTTGATCCACGGGACGGATCGATGAAATTGTCCCGGCTGTCCCTTGTTCCAGTGCCGGTTATACTGCTTGTCGTCTTCGACCCGATCTGGTCCACTATTATATTTGAAGCACCGTCGGCAACGTTGGATATGGTCGCTTTCTCAAACCTGTATGTAAGCCCCGCAGACCAGTACTCTCCAAACCTCTTACCGAAGCCTATCGAAGCTCCTGTGGCCTTTCGGTCATATGCAATAAAGTCCCTCGTTGTATTGTAAGCGCTCAACGTCAATGAGATGGGTTTATCCAGAAACCACGGGTCGCGGTAGGACAACTCATAAAAACTCGAACTGCCTCCGAGTTCAGCCTTTATCTTGACATACCTTCCGGTTCCGAAGAGATTAGCCTGGGTAAGGTCAACCAAACCCACAAGCTTGTCAACGGTACTGTATCCGCCTCCGATACTAAGAAACCCGGTAGCCTTCTCTTTGACCTTGATATCTATGTCTATAGTCTTCTCCTTAAAGTGTGGCTTGGGCACAAGGTCAACCTTCTCAAAGTAATTCAGGTTATTGATCCTTTCGTAGCTCCTCTTGAGGAGCTTGCTGTTGAACATATCGCCCTCGTTAAGCCTTACTTCCCTCCTGATAACCTTATCCTCCGTCTTGGTATTACCGATAATCTCAATACGGCCGATATGGAAAATCTCGCCCGGATCAATATTCAGAACGACATCCACGGTCTTGTTCTTTGCATCCGTTACAACATCGGGCTCAACCGATGCCATCGCATATCCATGTTCGGCATAATGCACGGTAATATTCCTGATCCCATCGGTGAGTTTCTTTTTGCTGAACACGTCACCCTTTTTGAGAGGAAGGAGATCCCTGAGTTTTTTCTCTTCCGTGGCCTTCTCCCCTTTAAACCTGATGCCGGCAACCCTGTACCGGGGACCCTCTGAGATGCGGATGGTTATGGTCATCTTTTTGCCGTCGTCGGAGAGGCTTATCTCCGGGTCCGACACGATAACATTGAGATACCCGTTGTCGTAATAAAGGTTCCTGATCCGCTCCAGATCAGCAGCCATCTCTGTCTTCTCGTAATATCCGGTCTTCGTGATAAAGGAAAAAATCCACCAACTGCCGGTCTTCATCACCTTCTTGATCCTTCTGTCCGAGATGGCCTCGTTGCCGACAATATCTATGGACTTGATCCTCACCTTTTCACCCTCTTTTATCAAAAAGGAAAGGCTCACCTCGGCGTCGGTTATATTCCTTACAACAGGCACAATCCCGGCGTGCCAGTATCCTTCGGATTCATAAAAGGCCCTTAACTTGTTAACGTTATCCTGTATCAGGGTAACATCCGATATCGCCCCGGGGGTGATGGTAATCTTTTCTCTCAGCTTTTCGTCATCAAACTCCCTGTTCCCGTCAAACCCGACCCTCACAATGGTGGGCTTCTCTTTAACCACATAGATAAGTCTTAACCCGCCCTCGAAAAATTCGGTCTCCACCTTAACATCCTTAAAATACCCCATACTGTATATTTTCTTAATATCCTCTGCCAGCTTTTCCCTCGATAGCGGTTCTCCTATCTTCTGGGATATCCTGTTTCTCACTGCACCTTCTTCAATCCTCTTCACCCCTCTTATCTCGATGGAATTCACTATCGGAGACCCCTGAGCATAAGAATCCCTTACAACAACAGGGGAAATCATAGAGAGCAGGAGCATAACAACAAGGAATTTCGAGAAAATCCTTTTAATCATGATATTTTCTCCTTTAACTGTCAAAAAGTTAGCTTTAAAGGCAAATGAATGAATGATAGTATAGCAACAATGATTGGAGAAGGTAAACAACGACGCCCAAAGCTCCAAACCTGCCCTTTGACTCGCAGGTCAAGTTGAGGGCAGATGGGTAATGGCTTTGAGCGGTTTCCAGGCAATCGGCTTCACAGGGGGGGTGAAGCCGATTGCCTGCCTCGGAGTCCCGACTTGATGTCGGAACGAGAATGAGACGAAAAGCCATTATCCATCTGCCCTCTTCATGGATTGACAGAAAAATATGTGCATCCCGAAGAGGGTATGGAGACATGGGTTAAACAGGGCTGGAGGGCTCTTCTCAACTAACATTCAAATCCCTCCCCGTTACACCCTTTACCTCAGCAACTGATTCAGGTAAAATAGAACGGTATCTTTTGAAAGTAGAAACTCCCGGATTGTTTCAGATGAAAAAAATACATATCAAGATAGTATCGACCCTGCTTTTTGTCCTTGCCATAAGTCTCCTGGTATTTGGATTCCCGCTTCTTCTGGCAGGGCTGAGCAAGGGATCGACGAAGGCAGCCCTGTTAAGCCTGTTATCCATTGTTTTCGCCATAGTCTTTTTCAAATTCGGGTTATCTCTCTTAAAAGAAACAAAACAAAAGCGGCGTTAAGTTAGAGTATGTGTATAAATTACAGTTATTTGTCATTCCCGCAATCCCGAACGCTTTCTGGGGAATGACGAAATAACGACCGCTATGCGCTATGCGCCTTGAACGATTCCGGACAAGCCGGAATGACGGAAAAAAGACAACTGTTCGACTTTATACACAGGCCTAATTAGTGTCTGTGTATAAAGTCAGTCTTTCTATCTGTCATTCCGGCAGTCCTTAAGCCGGAATCCAGTCTTTATCAATAAGTTCTGGATACCCGACTACAGACTTCGGGCATGACAGGAATTAAAAACAGCAGTTTATACACAGACACTAATTACATTCCCTGCCTTCATCTCCGACCATAGGTCGGGGGTTTCGGCAAGGTGCATTGTAATGTTTCTACATGGCCATCTTACACTGGAGGATTAACACCGATGGATGTTCCCGATGATCTCAAGGAGGAGATCGAGCGTTTAGTCAGGGATCTCAATTACCACTGCTACCGTTATTACGTCCTCGACTCACCGGTAATATCCGACGAGGAATACGATCGTCTTTACCTGAAGCTGAAAGAACTCGAAGAAAAAACCAACTATATCCTGCCGGATTCACCAACGCAGAGGGTCGGGGCGCCCCCGCTTGAGAAGTTTGTCAAGGTAAGGCACAAGGAACCCATGCTGTCCCTTGACAATGCCTTTTCCCACGAAGAAGTAATCGAGTTCGACCGTAGGGTCAGACGCTATCTCAAAACAGAGGAAGAGATTGAATACACCGTTGAACCCAAATATGACGGCCTTGCAATAGAACTCACATACCGCAGGGCAATACTCGTACAGGCATCAACCCGTGGAGACGGATACGTGGGGGAGGATGTAACACAGAATATCAGAACCATAAAATCAATCCCTCTCCGCATCGAAGGCGACGGGGATATCCCGGAGTATATAGACATCAGGGGTGAGATCTACATGAACATCGACGACTTTGAGACCCTGAACAGGGAGCGGGAGAAGAAGGGAGAGGCCCTCTTTGCAAACCCGAGAAACGCCGCTGCCGGCTCGGTCCGTCAGCTCGACCCCTCCGTTACTGCATCAAGAACACTGCATCTGGCCTGTTACGGTGTCGGCGCCATATCGGGCCGCACCTTCAGAAGCCAATGGGAATTCATTCAATGGCTTAGGAAGAAGAGGTTCCCCGTCCCTGAGAGAGTCAGGCTCGAAAGGGGGATCCATAGGGTCATTGAGGCGATCAGGGAGATCGAATCGGAGCGAAGCATGCTGCCTTTCGAGACGGATGGGGCGGTTATAAAGGTGAATGATTTCGATCTCCAGCGCAAGCTCGGCCTGAAGACAAGGGAGCCGCGGTGGGCAACGGCATATAAGTTTCCTGCACATCAGGGAACCACAAGGGTCCTGGAAATCATCCCCAGTGTAGGGCGCACAGGCATAATAACCCCTGTTGCACACCTTAAGCCGGTCAGGATAGGCGGAGTTACAGTGTCAAGATCGACATTGCATAACTGGGATGAAGTAAAAAGAAAGGATATACGTGTCGGGGATTGGGTGATCGTTGAACGTGCAGGTGATGTGATCCCCCATGTAATTATGGTTATCAAGGAAAAACGGACAGGGAGTGAAAAACCCTTCCCTGTTCCGGAGAGGTGTCCTGTATGTGGGGCGAGGGTTGTCCGTGAAGAGGGAGAGGTAGCTCTCAGGTGTGTGGGCCTCAACTGTCCGGCACAGGCCCGTGAGAGAATCCGGCACTTTGCATCACGGGGTGCAATGGATATCGAGGGACTTGGTGAGAAGAACGTGGAACTTCTTCTCTCAAAGGGGCTTATAAAACATTTTATAGACATATACAAGTTGAAAAAGGATGACCTGCTCACCCTTCCCCGCTTTGCAGAAAAGTCCGCCGAAAACCTCATTGATGCAATTGAAAAGAGCAAGGAAACGACCCTTGCGCGGTTTCTCTATGCCCTCGGGATACCCCATGTAGGTGAATACGCAGCGAGGCTTCTTGCAAAAAACTTCAGGGATCTCAAGGATCTCTATCACGTCGGCCCGGGGAAGATCTCGTCTATACGCCAGATGGGTGAAAAGATTGCCCGTTCCGTATCAGACTTCTTCAATGACGGGGACGGGGGAAACATCGAGACCCTTGAAGAAATGCAGAGGCTCGGCATAAGGGTTTCCAATCCCGATTACGAATCGGAAAAACATGCGGGAAGGCCGCTTGAGGGACTCACCTTTGTTATCACCGGCACACTGCCGAGACCGCGAAAGGAAGTGGAAGAACTCATATCATCCCTTGGCGGGCATGCTGCATCTTCAGTCTCCGGCAGCACGGACTATCTCCTGGTCGGAGAAAATCCGGGCTCCAAGTTAAAGAAGGCTGAATCTCTTGGGGTAAGGTCCCTGTCATACGCTGAATTGATGGAACTGATCGAGGGAAAATCATGAGAATTGATGATTATTCATTCGGGAGGATTGTGATCAACGGGAAAATCTATACAAATGATGTGATCATCTTTCCTGAGGAGGTCTTTTCACCCTGGTGGCGGAAGGAGGGGCACCTCCTGCACAGGGAGGACCTGTTGGATGTGATAAAGAATGAACCCGGGGTGCTGATTATCGGGAGGGGCTATTCCGGTGAGATGAAGGTCCCGGACCCCCTTGTCAGGGAACTGGAGGAAATGGGGATCAGGGTAATCCCGATGAAAACCCCGGAAGCGGTAAAGAAATACAACGACCTCCGGGACGGAAAGGCCGTCGCCGCCCTCCATCTCACCTGCTGAGAGTCTGGCTCATGAATCATCCCCTGTAAAGCTCTCCGACCAAGGGTCGGAGCTTGCCAATGCAAGGAAAATTTGATTAATTGTAAAACAACTCGTGCGTGACACCTCTGCTGATGAGGAAGGCAACCACCTCTTCCGGCCTGTAGAACAACCTGAGTTTCCAGATCTCCCTGTTTGTCCCGGTAAAAAACCCTCATCAAGCCCTTCAATAAATCCGATCAACTCTTCAATCTCATCGTCGGTAAAATCAATCCCCGACCACTGCTCAATACGGGTCTCCTCCGGAACCCCCAGCAGTCCTGAAAGAGAACCTTCAACGGCATTAAAATACTTTCCGCCCACTTCCGTATCAAGGAACCGGGGGATGTTAAGCAGATAGTGTGATACCTCCCTTGTCTCGGGCAGGTTACCGATATGATTGATACTTATCCCGATCTTGTCGGAACAAAGCTGAATGAGGTTTCGCACAAGTATATGGGTCTGCCCCTCGGGAACCCTGTATGCTCTTACCTACCCCGCCCTTGCCGCCACCTACGGAAATTATCTCCCCGCGTCCTTTATCAGCCATTCACGGCCTCACCGGGTTGAAAATTCAGCTTCTGTTTCTCAAACCTCTCCCTGAGTGTATCCATGTCTCTCACAATCTCAACCTCGGGGATCGACTCAAGGAAGGCCCTGCCATAGGCCCTTCTCTTTATCCTGCTGTCAAGTACTGCCACAATGCCGTGGTCACGGGCAGTGCGGATGAGCCTTCCGAAGCCCTGTTTGAAGGTGATTATCGCCTGCGGGACCTGGAATGAATAGAAAGGATCCTTACCTTCTTCAGAGAGGGCCTCCATCCTGGCCTCCACAACGGGATCAGTGGGCACGGAAAATGGAAGCTTTGTTATCACCACACACTGGAGGTCATCACCCGGTATGTCCACCCCCTGCCAGAACGTGTAAGTCCCGAAAAGCACTGAATGGCCGTCTGCCTTGAATCTGTTGATCAGCGTATAGCTGTCCGCCTCCCCCTGCTTCAGGACACTTATCCCTTTGAGGCGCATCAACCCGCATACCCTGTTCAGCATTGCATAATTTGTGAAGAGTACAAGCGTCCTGCCGCCCGTAAGCCCTAAAATCCTCTCCACTTCCCTGTAAATACCCTCATCATAATCATCCGCCCCCGGCATTGGGAGGCCCCCCGGGAGATAAAGAAGCATCTGTTCCCTGAATGCAAAAGGCGACTCAAGGAGCATGGTATCCGCCTCTTCAAGGCCAAGCCTGTCTTTGATATACGAAAAAGAGCCCCTCACGGAAAGGGTGGCAGAGGTCAGAATCACCGGTGACACTACTTCAAACAGCTGGGGTCTCAGTATCCCGCCGGGCTCTATCGGGGTTGCCGAAAGTCTCGTTTTTCTCCCGTCAACCTCTGTCCAGTAGACATATCCCTCAAGCCCCTGTTCAAGCACCGTTTCCATCGAGTCAATGAATACCCTGCATCGCTCCTCAATGGCGTGAATGTCCTTTTTTTCTTCCTTATCCAGGGCAGCGTCGTAGAGTTTGTAAATCTCCGCCCTCAGCGTATCGAGATGCTCGGTTATTATGTCCACAAACTGTCCTTTGCTCCTGATCCTCTTCGCCTTGTCCTGACCGAGCCATACCGCCACATCAGCAAAGAACCTCTCCCCCTGCCCCCTCACCCGCTCAACAATGGCAGCAATCCCCGAAAACCTACCATCATCAAGCCAGCTCAACCTCGCCAGAAGCCCCTTCCTTTTCTTTGAGAGTATTGAATCGAGGAGATATCTGAGCTTTGTATTCGAAACCTCTACACCAAGATAGTCGGACGCCACCCTTTCCACCTCGTGAGCCTCATCAAAAACCACTGTCTCAAAACCCGGCAGGACATTCCAGCCCGAGGCTATATGGGCAAAAAAGAGATGATGGTTTGTTACGAGGATCCGGCTTTTCCGCTCCCGATCCTTTGCCCTCTGATAAGGGCAGCCGTCATAAAAACGGCAGTCCCTTCCATGGCACAGGTCATGCTCGCGGCAGATCTTGCTCCATAGCGAAAAGGAAGGAGATATCTCCATATAAAGCCCCGTGTCTGTTGATTCGCTCCACTCAAGGAGGTCCCTCATCTCCCCTTCATCCCCGGGGTCGAAGAGCCCATGCTGCCTCGAGATGTCAAGTCTCCTCAGGCACAGATAGTTCTCGCTCCCGAGGCAAAGTGCAAACCCTATGTCAGGGAAGAGGTTCTCCTTCAGAAAGGGGAGGTCCTTCTCAACAAGCTGCCTCTGCAGGGCCTTTGTGTATGTGGAGACCACGGCCCTTCCGGCAGATCCCCCGGATACATGCTCGATCAGGGGGATAAGATAGGCAAGGCTCTTCCCCACCCCCGTTCCTGCCTCGACTATGAGGTGATTCTCCCCCCTGAGGGCGGAGAGCACCTTTTCAGCCATCTCGTGCTGCTCAGGACGGTACTCGTAACCATCGAGGCAGGAGGAAAGCCTGCCACCCGTCCCGAAATACCCTGTCAACTCTTCAATCATAACCTCTCCAGGTTCCACCGGAACTAATTATGACGCGGAACTCATAATTATATCACAAAAATCATCTTTCCCATCCTCAGTCATTCATCCCGGTCGTTGCAAAATGAAAACGTCCTGTCAGGGTCAGCCATATCGCTTCTAACACATTGCATGACGCTATTTTCGCCGGATTCGGGTAAAATAAAACTCAACAGGGGCTTGAGCCCTGTGCAGGGGAAACTCGACTGCACGCTTCTGAAAGGATGAAAGCCCCCTGATCTGTCCTTTATGGAACTGCCGAGTGAACTACCCTGCGGCAGAGACCGCAGGGCGTCTGAAAATTGTATGTTTATTGTCGGTGTCATTCCCGCTTGTCGGGAATCCTTCGAATTGTTTGGGTTCAGATGAAAGATTCCGGACAAGCCGGAATGACAGAAATAATGACAGAAATATGGAACTGCGGCAGAGACCGCAGGGTGTTATATTTATTATTAATATTCAAATGAGCACCTACATATTAATGAAGATACTCGAATCCGCTCCTGACAGGTATGACAGGGGTATTCGCATTCTCTCACTTGGAAAACTGGATAAGGCTTATGACAGATTGATATCTCCCGTAAAAGAGGGGCAGCGGGTACTTGATATTGGCTGTGGAACCGGGGCCTTGACCCTGAGGGCCGCTAAGAAGGGTGCAAAGTTGAAGGGGATTGATGTCAATTCCCGGATGATGGAAATTGCACAAAAGCGGGCGGAGGAGGCAAAACTCGCTCAAAATATAGAGTTCAGTGAAATGGGAGTTGCAGAACTTGGAAGTGAGAAACCGGAAAGCTACGACGTTGCGATGTGTGGTCTCTGTTTCTCTGAATTACGGAACATTCCTGTGTTGAAACACAAAGGGCTTCCGTGTACACCGGGGATTACCGACGGAAACGTCAAGACCTGGAGAAAACAAGAGGAAATAGCCTATCATATAAAGCAGTGACGGCTCCTGTGTCAAAAACATAATCCCCTGAAAGCTCTCAGGGCATCGTTTCAGGTTCTATATGTCATATGGAAAGACAGACAGACGGTGTTTAAGATGTGGTTATGAGGGTAAGATGAAAACATGGCTTGCCAATTATTCATTACCCCAATTTATAGCAGTAGTTCTGTTATTTACGTACATTGTGCCGGGTCTTATCTTTATCGGATGGGGATGGAAAAAGTATAAATGCCCAAAATGCGGGGCCTTGGCCAAGAATGTCCCGATAGAACTTAAACCCTAAGCATGATGTCCATGATTTGTTGTACCTTACCGGAACCGAAGGGATGGCAGGTATTAACTGCACAAAACAAGCGGATATACTGAACCGAACCCGGGTTCTTTTGCATCCATACCTGTCCGAACAGCCGTTTACCCGGTCACTCACTGGAGTGAAGATCCCCCCGGCAATCTCTCAGGTTACAATACGCGCACACGACAAAGCACATGGATACGGAGGGGCTGAGGTTAAAGTGAGACTGCACGGGAAATAAAGGAGGACATCAAAATCCAGTTTTTTACCCCGCCTGTTTTTCCAAGGTCAATGAAGAGGATCGACTCTGCCCTCATTCCAAACAAACCTCCCAGCCGCAGAGACGGCCGGGCAGCTTAAGGTTACCACTGTATTTCCCGCATCTTGTTCTAACACAATATTGATATGTTACAATGATTAGTCCGGCGTTACATGTTTTTGGAGCCGAAGTGGTGGAATTGGCAGACACGCAAGATTCAGGATCTTGTGGGGGCAACTCCGTGGGGGTTCGAATCCCCCCTTCGGCACCATACTGACTCATGGTATCTCGAACCTGTCACACTGAACTCGTTTCAGTGTCTCATGAGATGATGAACCAGGTTCATCATGACAATGGCGGGTTTATGAACAGATACTGATGAACCTCCCAGCCGCAGTGACGGCGGGGTATTGAAAACTCAATCAATGTCAGAACTAACCCACACGGATAAAAAAGGCAGGGCAAGGATGGTTGATGTCTCCGGGAAACCCGGCACCCTGCGTGAGGCCGTGGCCACCGCCACGGTGAACATGAAACCCCGGACCCTTGCCCTCATCAAGGAAAACAGGGTTGCCAAGGGTGATGTCCTCCAGGTTGCCCGTATAGCCGGGATAATGGCTGCCAAGAAGACCCCGGAACTGATCCCTCTCTGTCACCCCCTGAATATAAGCTCTGTCTCGGTTGATTTCTCGATCGATGATGAGAAAAACTCGGTAATCATAACCGCAACGGCAAGGGTCACAGGGCAGACCGGCGTTGAGATGGAGGCGCTTACTGCTGCATCCGTTGCAGCCCTCACCATCTATGACATGTGCAAGGCCGTTGACCGGGAGATGGTAATAAACGATACCATGCTCCTGGAAAAGAGGGGCGGCAAGAGCGGGGAGTTCTCAAGGAAGAGGTGACAGGGTTCATTGACATACTTCTCTCCTGCAGGACCGCCCCCGTTATGAAAGAACGGAACCGGGCATCAGCGTCATGCAGGTACTGCAAACCTCAAACAAGCGACTATTTGATTTACAGCGGGGATATGCCGATCAGTCTTCATTTCCAAGGAGGGCATCCACAAACTCCCGGGGGATAAAATCCCTCAGATCCTCTACCCCCTCGCCCACACCGATCAGCCTCACCGGTATATTCAGTTCCTTTTTAATCGCAAAGACAATCCCACCCCTTGAAGTCCCATCAAGCTTTGTAAGGGCAATCCCGGTAATACCGATCGCATCATTGAAGACCTTGGCCTGTCTCAAGGCGTTCTGTCCTGTTGTTGCATCAACAACGAGCAGTGTTTCATGAGGCGCCCCCGGCACGGACCTGTGGATAACCCGCTTTATCTTCTTCAATTCTTCCATCAGGGGAGACTTTGTATGGAGACGCCCGGCAGTATCAACGATCACCACATCCACACCCCTGGCCTTTGCTGCCTCAACCGCATCAAAGGCAACAGCAGCCGGATCTGAACCACTCTGGTGCCTCACAAGCTGGGCTCCTGATCTCTCAGCCCATATCTCAAGCTGCTCAATTGCAGCAGCCCTGAAGGTATCCGATGCGGCGATTATAACCCCGTGCCCCTCAGAAGTCAGTCTGCTTGCAAGCTTGCCGATTGTTGTGGTCTTACCCACACCATTTACGCCTACCGTCAGGACCACGAACGGCCGCTCCTGATAGAGGACAAAGGGCTGTGGAAGGCCCAGGATTCTCAACATCTCCTCCCTTAAAAACCCCTTCAACCCTTCATAATCCTTTATCGCGCCCTTCCTGACCTGACTTCTCAGGTCTTCAATAATCGCAGCCGTCGCCTCCATGCCGATATCAGAGGTTATAAGAATCTCTTCAAATTCATCAACCGTTGCATCATCTATCTTCCTGCCCCTGAAAACATCCTCAACCCGGCCAATAAAGCCCTGCCGCGTCTTGGTGAGCCCATCTTTCAACCGGTCAAAAAACCCCATTGTTTCTGCCTAACCTCCTTGGATGATCTGATTTGCAATACCTGCAAGCCGGTCTTTCAGAAATACCTCAATGCATCCTTCAACTCCTTCAGGGGAATCACATACTCTTTACTCCTCAGTTCCCCTTTCAGCGGCACGGGGAAACAGCTCCCCACGCCTGTTTTAAGACTATCGATGGGGTAACTCACATTACAGAACCTGCACTGGAGGTAAAACCCGTTAACACGGTACCCCATCTTGCGGGGATAACACTTCATACATGCATCGAGATATGCCTTAACCAAATCCCCGAGCCTCAGGACAAAAAAACTCACCCTGCCATCCTTGAAAGAAACAGTATAGAATTCCGGTTTGGCATCCTTAAGGCCTAAGGCGTCAATCACTACCATGGCACCTTTTAACTTCGGTGCATTATAGACCGGCCTGAAATTACAGGAAGAGATTGTGACGGAGAACAACAACAGGAAAGTGACGAAAACCCTGTTCATCCTGTCTTCACGGGATAACTTTATTGAGCTGATACTCCACAATCCCCGTTGCCCCGGCCTTTTTCAGTTTTGGTATAAGATCCCTTACCAGCCTCTCCTCTATTACCACATCAATAGCATACCACTGCACATCCGAGAGGTTTGAAATAGTAGGTGAATGCATGGCTGGAAGCAACGAAAGGATACGCTTAAGCTGCCCCTCCGACACGTTCATCTTAAGACCAACCCTCTCCTCCGCCGCAAGTGCACCTCTTATCAGCATCACGATATTTTCCATCTTCCTGCGTTTCCAGGTGTCTTTCCATACCTTCTTATTAACAATGAACCTTGTTGTAGACTCAAGAATAGTCTCAACAATGCGAAGGTTGTTAGCCCTGAGGGAAGTGCCTGTCTCGGTAAGCTCAACAATTGCATCAGCAAGATAGGGTGGTTTAACCTCCGTGGCACCCCAGGAAAAATCAATCTGCGCCTTTATTCCCTTCGCCTTGAGATAGCGTTTTGTATAGCCCACCAGCTCCGTAGCAATCCTTTTACCATTGAGGCCCTTCAGGGACTTTATCTTTGAATCATTGGGAACGGCAACAACCCATCTGACAGGTTTCAGCCCCTCTTTTGCATAGTTGAGTTCGGCAAGCTCCATAACATCGGCATTCTGCTCAAGTACCCAGTCATACCCCGTCAGACCGCAATCGAGGATTCCGGATTCCACGTACCGGGCCATCTCCTGGGCCCTTATCAACATCGGCTGGATCTCGCCATCGTCAATAGAAGGATAATATGAACGGTGGGAAACGCGTATCTGATATCCCGCCTTCCTGAAAAGCTTGAGGGTGGATTCCTGAAGACTTCCCTTTGGAAGCCCGAGTTTCAGAACCTTTTTTGCTTTCATCAAAAAACTCCTTTGATTTAAAAATAATTTTCAAGTCAAGCTCTCCGACCAAAGGCGGAGCTTGCCAATGTAAGGAAAATTTGATTAATTAGAGTCTGTGTATAAAGTCAGTCTCTCTATCTGTCATTCCGGCAGTCCTTAAGCCGGAATCTATTCTTTTCAATAAGTTCTGGATGCCCGATTACAAACTTCGGGCATGACAAAAATAAAAAACGGCAATTTATACACAAACTCTACTTACATTCATTGCCTTCATCCCCGGCCTAAAGCCGGGGCTTTCGGCAAGGTGCATTGTAAGCATCCCATCTCCAGTCATTGAGAATCCGGAACCCCGTTAATGGGTTTTTATTATATCAAATTGGCGGCTAAGGCTGCTGTGTGTCATGAACCCGGGGAAACAGCGATAAAAAAATTGCATGGGTGCGGCGTTTAAAGGGCTACTTCCTGCTGATGGTTAACCTCTCTGCAGACTTTGCCTCGATCAGTTCCCTTGCATCACCATAGATCCTGCCTATCAAGTTGACCTCACTTGCAGGTACCGGATCAGGACCATCACTCATCGGTGTAGGACCGAAAAAAATGGCGATTGCCTGACCGGCCGGCCAGTAACCGATATCACCAACATGCACATCCGTCGTTGCCGTTTCATCAAGAGGCAGATCCAGGGGAACCCGGAAATAAAACTCGTCACCCCAGACGTTAAACTCCGTATCGATGGGAAGGATTCCGGCAACCGCCCTTCCTGAGGGGGTATCAAAAAGCTCCCCATCGAGGCTGACAGAGGCTGATTTTATAACGATAGTGGTCCCCATCCTAAAAGAGGAGTTCGTCAATCTGCCTCTTGATTTCAGGACTCATCCAGTCCGTCTTACCAAGAAACTTCTTTACAATAGTACCCTTTCCGTCTATCAGAAAGCTCGTAGGCAGGGAAAAGACCTTGTATTTCCGCCATACCTTTAATTCACTATCGTGCAGGACCGTAATTGTAAGTGGGTGCTTCGCCAGAAACGCCCTTACATCTGCAAGTGTTCTGTCCGTTGAGACCGCCACTACAGCAACTTTTTTACCTCTATATAATCCCTGCAGCTTCTGAAGTTCGGGGATCTCTTTCCTGCAGGGTGGACACCAGGAAGCCCAGAAGTTCAGTATCAGGACTTTGCCTTTAAAATCAAACAGGCTGTGCTCTTTCCCATCCAGGCTCCTGAGTGTGAAACCCGGCGCTCTTTCATCAACAAGGCTTTCTATCGCCCAGGGAGATGGAAGGACTTCAACGGTGATAAAAAACATGAAACACGCTACTATGAATTTTCCGCCATTGCTTAAATTCCTCATAAATCCCCCGGGGTGACCTTCCCTGAATTCAGCAGTTCAGAGAAATTATTACTTCGGCTAAACACAGCAACCCTTACATAACCGCCCGCCTCGAACGCTTTCGGGGCATGACAAACCCTTCTACGAGGATGCCGGCTGAACGCCTCGAATCTTTGATCGGGGATGAATGCCGGCTATATAAATAAATCAATATTCCTTATTCGGAAGCCCCGACCTTTGGTCGGGGAGCTTCACATTAATCCTGGTTGGTGCCGGAGGCGGGATTTGAACCCGCACGGGGTTACCCCCAGCGGATTTTGAGTCCGCCGCGTCTGCCATTCCACCACTCCGGCAAATGTTGTGAAGCTCTCCGACCAAAGGTCGGGGCTTGCCAATGCAAGGAATTTTTGATTAATTACATTCCTTGCATTGCAACCCATGACCGGTTATTCGTTGACACTTTGTAGCTGCTCAGCCCTATAATCCCCCCCTTTCCAAAGGGGGAGACCTGAGTAGTTACAATACTCTTATAACGCAATTATGAGGTCCTCATCCCCATGCTGCCGACCATCCTGATAAAGTTTTCAACAGAACGGTCATAGCTCCTTTCGTAATCCTCATGAAACACGCATGCCGGCAGTTCGCCAAGCCTCCTGTGATAATGAAGACATTCACAACATTTACCCCTTCTTGAGCAGGACGCGTAGGAGCAGTTGCACTTCTGTAGATTAACCTTGCTGATACATTCCATGACAACTCCGGTCAAGTTTTTCAATATTATACAAAAAAGCCCCTGCCTATGGGGAAACTATTCCCTTCCTAAAAGTATCGGGAAAACTATTATAATCAGGCCTGTCGAACATGAGTTTTATGGTGGGTTGTTCCGGACAGCATTTGTCAGCAGAAGGCGGCCTGATTCTGAAGATGGAACAAACCTGTCCAAAAAACTTTAAATTTCAAAAGGTTTTAACTAAGAAAAAGGTCATTTCAGATTATCTTGGACAGTAAGTGTATTATAATAATATATGCGTGTAAGAGAACATAAGCTCCTGAGCCTTGATGAGCTTACCGACAAGATTGCCTCATATGCCCCGGGCACAGACACAGCTCTCCTCAGAAAGGCATACTTCTTCTCCCATGAGGCCCACTGCAGCCAGAAAAGGAAAGAGGGAACACCCTATATCGATCATCCCCTCTCTGTGGCCTCCATCCTCTCCGACATGCATATGGACACAACCAGCATTATTGCCGGGCTTCTACACGACACCGTTGAGGACACAGAGACAAACCTCAGGGATATAAGGGACATCTTCGGCGAAGACGTAGCCTTCCTGGTGGAAGCGCTCACAAAGCTTTCAAAGATGCAGTTTAAAACGCAACTTGAGGCCCAGGCTGAAAACTTCAGAAAGATGTTCCTCGCGATGGCCGAGGACATCAGGGTTATACTGATAAAGTTTGCCGACAGGCTCCATAACATGAGGACACTGGGGTATCTCCCCCCCTCAAAGCAGAAAAGAATAGCACAGGAAACCCTGGACATATATGCCCCACTTGCCAACAGACTCGGGATCGGCTGGATGAAGGTCGAGTTTGAGAACCTCAGTTTCAAGTACCTATATCCGGACATCTATAAGAACCTCCTCAAGAAGGTGGCAAAACGGAGAGAGGAACAGGAGGTCTATATAAATGAGGTCTCTAAAAAAATCAGGAAAAAGCTTATTGAATATAACATACCCGGATTCCTGTCGGGGCGGGTAAAACACCTATATGGCATATACAAAAAGATGATCACCCAGAAGATCCCCCTCGACCAGGTATACGACGTCCTTGGACTGAGGATTATCACCGACACAAAAGGTCACTGCTACGAGATACTTGGGATAATCCACTCCCTCTGGAAGCCTATTCCCGGCAGGTTCAAGGATTATATAGCCCTCCCGAAGTCCAATCTCTACCAGTCCCTGCACACGTCCGTAATAGGACCACAGGGTGAACGGGTGGAGTTCCAGATACGCACTCAGGAGATGCACCGGATAGCAGAGGAGGGTATTGCGGCCCACTGGATGTACAAGGAGGGAGGAAGGGTACTTGAGAAGGATGCAAAGTACATAAAGTGGCTGAGGGAACTGATACAGTCACAGCAGGACCTGAGAGACGCAAAGGAGTTTCTCGAGGTGGTCAAGGGAGAGGTTGTTCCTGATGTAGTCTATGTATTCACTCCCGGGGGGGAGATCAAGGAACTCCCTGCGGGGTCCACCCCCATAGATTTTGCTTACAGCATACATACTGAGGTAGGACACAGGTGTGTAGGGGCAAAGGTGAACGGAAGGATTATTCCGCTGAGATACCACCTGCAGAGTGGCGATACCGTCGAGATCGTAACATCGCCCTCCCATGGCCCAAGCAGGGACTGGCTTAATTTTGTCGTCACGCAGAGGGCAAAAAACAGGATCAAACAGTGGATTAAGTCCGAAGAGAGAAAACAGAGCCTTGAACTCGGGCATCGTATCCTTGAAACAGAGCTGCGGAAAAAGGGACTGAGTCCCAAACTAATCAAGTCTCCGGAAATGGATGAGGTCGCAAAACTCTTCAGCATGAAGAGCAGTGAGGATCTTCTTGTATCCATAGGGTACGGCAAGGTTTCAGCCCATCAGGTAATCAACCGCTTCCTTCCGGACAAGAAAGATAAAGATGAAGAAGAGATCGTTATTAAAAAACCCCGGAAGAAAAAGGACGACCAGAAGGGCATAAGTATCAAGGGGATCGACAACGTACTTTACCATATAGCAAACTGCTGCCATCCCATACCCGGAGATCAGCTCGTCGGGTTTGTTACAAGGGGCAAGGGTGTTACAATCCACAGGGAGGACTGTCCGAATCTAAACAGGCTGGTAGTGGATGATGCGAGGCTGATCGATGTAACATGGATGACCACCGACAATTCAACTGCACCGGCAAAGCTCTATGTTGAGACCCTGGACAAGCCGGGAATCCTTGCAACCCTGAGTGCCCTTATATCTTCGATGAATGTAAATATAAGCCATCTCTCCGCCAATGCAACAGACTACAAAAGGGCACACCTGACAATTATAGTCGAGGTCAGGGACCGTGAACAGCTCGCTGTTATAATGCAGAAAATAGCATCCACCGAAGGCGTTTTAAGAGTGAAAAGATAGTCAAGCCCTATCAAAGAGCCCCATGCTCAGGTAGCGTTCACCCCTGTCCGGCAGTATAACAACCACCCTTTTACCCTTGCCAAGCCTCCTTGCCACCTGCAACGCACCCCACATCGCAGCGCCTGAAGAAACGCCGGCAAGTATCCCCTCCTTTAAAGAGAGCACCCTTGCAGTCGACTCTGCATCCTCATCCCTGACGGGGATCACCTCATCATAGATCTTCTGATTAAGCACCCCGGCGTAGAATCCTGCACCTATCCCTGCAATCCTGTGGGGACCCGGCTCACCGCCTGAAAGGATGGCGGATGCGGCAGGTTCTATGGCAACAATACGGCAGTCCCGACGCTCTGCCCTGAATACCTCCCCTACGCCGGTTATCGTTCCACCCGTACCAACTCCTGCAACAAAGGCATCCGGCACGGAACCGAGGTCCCTTATTATCTCCGGAGCAGTGGTCTTTCTGTGAGCCTCGGGATTCGCTGGATTTTCAAACTGTTGCGGCATAAAGTAGTCCCTGTTTTTAAGGCATAACTCCTCTGCCTTGTAGACAGCCCCCAGCATGCCCTTTGCACCCTCGGTGAGGATCAGTTCCGCTCCAAAGGCCCCGAGCAACTGTCTCCTCTCAACGCTCATCTTCTCGGACATTGCAAGTATGAGACGGTACCCCTTAACGGCAGCCACCATGGCAAGACCGATACCCGTATTCCCGCTTGTGGGCTCCACAATGGTAGTGCCTGGGCTTAATTTCCCCTCCCTCTCCGCCGCCTCTATCATGCTGAGCGCTATCCGGTCCTTTAGCGACCCTCCCGGGTTGAACCCTTCAAGCTTTGCGTAGATTTCTGCGGAGTCCTCATCTGCAACCCGGTTGATCCTCACAAGGGGGGTGTTGCCGATTAAATCCAGAATGTCTCTCTTCGGGGCCATATTACCTCCTGTATAAGCTTCCCAGGATTATATCACTTCCCCTGCCCGGGAATAAAGCCCTTCGCTTCTCCCAAACCTGCCGGCGGAAAAACCCGCACCCGGAGTCCCGACCCGATGTCGGGACGAGAATGAGTGAAAACCCTATACCATTGTACCTAACAGCCATAAAATCGCTCAATTTGGGTTATAATACACTACTATGCTTGAACCGGAAAAACAGCTCGAAATCATAAGCAGGGGTTCCGTTGAAATAATCATCGAGGATGAACTGATCGGGAAACTCCGGGAGAAGAGACCCCTGAGGATCAAGGCCGGATTCGATCCCACGGCACCTGATATACACATAGGCCACACGGTTCTCCTTGAGAAGATGCGGCAGTTCCAGGAATTGGGTCATGAGGTGATATTCCTGATAGGTGATTTTACCGGCATGGTCGGAGACCCCTCGGGCAAAAGCGAAACACGCAAACCACTGACAAGAGACGAAGTCCTTGAAAATGCAAAAAGCTATCGCGAACAGATATACAAGATCCTTGACCCTGAGAGGACGAGGGTCGAGTTCAACTCACGCTGGATGTCCGTGATGACGGCTGAAGAACTGATCCGGCTGACCGGCCGGTATACCGTGGCAAGGATGCTTGAAAGGGAGGATTTCAAACAGAGATGGCAGTCTCAGAACCCCATCAGTATCCATGAGTTCCTTTATCCCCTTATTCAGGGCTATGATTCCGTGGTGCTCGAGGCCGATGTTGAACTGGGAGGAACCGACCAGAAGTTCAACCTGCTTGTGGGAAGGGAATTACAGAAACAACAGGGCCAACCCCCCCAGTGTCTCGTCCTGATGCCCCTTCTGGAGGGGACGGACGGCGTAAAGAAGATGAGCAAGAGCCTCGGGAACTACATCGGGATCACGGAACCCCCGGGGGAGATGTATGGAAAGCTTATGTCGATAACGGATGAACTTATGCTCAGATACTATGAACTCCTCAGTCATATCAGCCTGGATGACCTTGAAAAGCTGAAAAAGGGCATAAGGGCCGGGGAGGTTCATCCTAAAGAGGCAAAGGAGACCTTGGCCCTTGAGATTGTCGAACGTTACCGGGGGAGAGACGCTGCCGTTGAGGCAAGGGATGAATTCAAGAAGATCTTTAAGGAAAAGGGGCTCCCCGAGGATATACCGTCTGTGGAGTTGTCCTTATCTGAAAAGGACGCTTCAGAAACACCGGGCGACGGACCTGCATGGCTGCCCCGGATACTCAGAGACCACGGTCTGACAAGGAGCACAAGCGAGGCGATCAGACTGATAAAACAGGGCGGCGTCAAGGTTAACGATGAGAAGGTGAACGATGCAGGGACATCGCTTTCCCCCGGTGAGTATATCATCAGGGTCGGCAAGAGAAGGTTCCTGAAGGCGGTCATAAAACGTTAGAGTGTTTAACCGGTTCAATGATCTATCCATATGAGACAATACTGAGGCTTATTATCGGCGCCACCCTCGGCGGTATAATCGGGTTTGAGCGTCAGAGCCACGGAAGACCTGCGGGGTTCAGGACCCATCTCCTCGTGAGCCTTGCGTCGGTACTGATAATGATCGTCTCCCTCGACTTCTATGAGGCATCCTCTGTTAATCCCGATCTTATCAGGATAGACCCCGGCAGGATCGCTGCAGGAGCAATAACCGGCATAGGATTCCTCGGCGCCGGCGTAATCATAAAGTCGGGGCTTACTATACAGGGGCTCACAACCGCGGCCTGCCTCTGGGTGGTATCCGCAATCGGCCTTGCGGTGGGAAGCGGGCTTTATATTCCGGCAACCGTAACCTTTATTCTCACCTTTATATCGCTATGGGTGCTGAGAAATGTTGAGGCCAAGCTGCCCAGGCTCCGTTATAAAAACCTCGCTATCATCACCGGATCCGCTGCGGCGGATCAGGAGATTCTTGCACTCATTGACCTGCAGGGGGTTGAGATAAGCAGCATGGACTACGATGTGGACAAAACAAAAAACGAAAAAACACTGCATATCATGCTCACTTACAAAAACGCGGATGTACTTAAGGATATTATGGCGGGCCTCTCCGAAAACCCCGCCGTGAGGAGATACACCCTCCGTGGTTAGAGACAGTGATATAACGACTGTAAGGGACGCCCTCTGGAGCGAGATGGAGTATGTCCTCCTCGACATGGACGGCACCCTGCTTGACAAGTACTTTGACGACTACTTCTGGGAACACCTCGTCCCCGAAAGATATGCGGAAATGCACGGAATCACCTTCGGAAGGGCAAAAGAGGAGCTTACAGGAAAATACAAGAGGCATGAAGGCACACTAAACTGGACGGACATAGATTTCTGGTCCGAAGAACTCGGCATAGACATCCCCGCCCTTAAGGAGCAGATAAGACACCTCATAGAGGTTCACCCCCGTGTGGAGGATTTTCTTTCCGCCCTTAAGGCCCACGGGAAAAAGATATTCCTCGTGACGAATGCCCATTACAAAACCCTTACAATAAAGCTGAGGAAGACAGAGATAGGGGAATACTTCGACAGGGTCGTAACCTCCTTTGATATGGGGGCCCCCAAGGAGGAAATACTGTTCTGGGAGAGGGCGGAGAAGACCCTGCGTTTCAAGAGGGAAGCGACCCTCTTCATAGACGACACCGAGGAGATTCTTTTAACGGCGCAGGAGTACGGGATCAGGTTCACAATACTGAAGAAGGGGGCAAACTCAAAAGCCCCGGGAGAGGGAAAGAGGTCATGCATCTTCCCCTCAATAAGTGATTACAGGGAACTCCTTCCGTAATCCATAACAGCGTTACCTGTTCCCGGATTTGATCCTTTGACGGCCTTCTCTTATAATATAATGGAGGGAGATGCTTGAGATAATAAAACATATACGATGGCAGGATATCCTGGACATCCTCATTGTGGCCGTCGTTCTTTATCGCATCCTCCTTCTTATCAAGGGGACACGTGCAGTTCAGATGCTTATAGGCCTCGGGGTCCTGCTTGTTGCACTCTTCCTCTCCGACTACCTCAAGCTCCATACCATGTACTGGATCATTCAGAGTTTCTGGGCCCAGGTTGTCCTTGCCCTGATTATACTCTTTCAGCCCGAGATCAGGAAGGCCCTCGCCCACATGGGTGAAACATCCTTTTTCCCTGCAATTACTTCTGCATCGGAATTCAAATCCATCGATGAAATTGTAAGGGCCGCCGTATCGCTTGCCAACAGAAGGATAGGCGCACTGATTGTCCTTGAGCGGGTGATATCCTTAAAGGATTTTGTCGAGATAGGCACACCTCTTGACGCAAAGGTATCGAGGGAGATACTGCTGAGCATCTTTCATCCGACCTCCCCCATTCACGACGGTGCCGTGATTATCAGGGGAGACCGTATAGTTGCTGCAGGGTGTTTTCTTCCCATAACCTTCAGACGGGACCTCGACCGCTCTCTGGGAACAAGGCACCGCGCAGCCCTGGGAATAACCGAAGAAACGGATTCCCTGGTAATCATCGTATCCGAAGAGACGGGGATGATATCCCTTGCCAGAGACGGCAGGATTGAAACGCCCATGGACATGGGCTCCTTAAGAGGCGTATTGACGGACATTTTCACGGAGACAAAGAGATAAAATGAAAAACCTGATTTTCAACAACACGGGGCTTAAGCTGCTCTCCCTGGGATTTGCCATACTGTTATGGTTCATAATCTCGGCCAGGGGAACCTCTGAAATCACCCTTGATGTTCCAATCGAATATATAAACATCCCAAAGGGCCTCGAGATCCTGAGGAAGGACAGGGACAGGGTCAATGTCAGCATATTCGGGAGCGAGCGTATTCTCAGGGCGGTAAAACCGGATGACCTGAGGGTCTTCATAGACCTTAAGGGGTCCCCCTCCGGCACCAGGGTTTACAGCATTATCAGAAGGAACATCAAGGTACCGGCAGCGGTAACGGTCTCAAATGTCTCGCCCTCCTCGGTGAAAATCACACTTGACCGGACAATTGAAAGGGAGGTCCCTGTAAAGGTGGTTCTTGACAGGATTCCGAGAGACTACAAACTCATAATAAAACCCGACCGCGTCAGGATTGAAGGACCCGAGAGCATTGTAAGGAACGTCCACATTCTGAAGACTGAACCCCTGAAACTCAGGGACCTCAAAAACGGCAACAAAAGGGACGCTACCATTATTACCAATCTCGACAAGGTCAGGTTATCTGTTGATATGGTAGAGGTCTCCTTGGAGAAAAAAGAAAAACAGGGAGGGGGCAAATGAAGCTATTCGGTACCGATGGAATCCGGGGCAGGGTAAACAAAAAACCTATAACGCCCGAAAGTGTTCTGAGGATAGGAATGGCGGCGGCAAAAATCCTGAAGAAAAGCCACGGTAAAAATATGGTTCTCATTGGAAAGGACACAAGGCTATCGGGCTACATGATCGAAAGCGCCCTGACCTCCGGTATCTGCTCCATGGGGATGAACGTCCTCCTCGTGGGACCCATCCCGACACCGGGGGTTGCCTACCTCACCAGGGCAATGAGGCTCGATGCCGGCACAGTGATATCCGCATCACACAACCCCTTCGAAGACAACGGGATAAAGTTCTTCGGTGCAGATGGATTCAAGCTCTCCGATCCCCTTGAAGAAGAGATTGAACGCCTTGCGGCCTCGGACCTCTTCCCGGAGAGAAGGCCCTCGGGGGAGCATATAGGCAAGGCATTCAGGCTCGATGATGCCGCAGGAAGGTATATAGAGTTTGTAAAGTCCACCATACCCCGTGGCGCCGACCTCGAAGGCCTGAGGGTTGTAGTGGACTGCGCAAACGGCTCGGCATACAAGGTTACACCGGCATTACTTGAAGAACTCGGCGCTGATGTGATCACCATAAACAACAGCCCTGACGGCACAAACATCAACCACTGCTGCGGCTCAACCGACCTCGGTATGCTGAAGGAGACGGTGCTGAAAAACTCCGCCGATGCCGGTCTTGCGCATGACGGTGACGCCGACAGGACGCTCTTTGTGGATGAACAGGGCGTAGAGGTGGACGGTGACAGGGTAATGGCCCTGTGGGGAGTTGAGATGAAGAAGGAGAACGGCCTCAACAAAGACACCATTGTGACCACTGTTATGAGCAACCTCGGCATCGAGCATTACTTGCAACGTAAAGGGATCAGGATCCTAAGGACAAAGGTCGGCGACAGATACGTGGTGGAAAAGATGATCGAAGGGGGGTACAACCTTGGGGGTGAACAGTCAGGGCATATCATCTTTCTTGATTTCAACACTACCGGCGATGGTCCTGTAACGGCTCTGCAGGTGCTCTATTTACTCAAGAGGAAGGGACTTCCTCTTTCAGAGCTGGTATCTGATATCTTCCTCTATCCGCAGGTACTGAAAAACGTTAAGGTCAACAGAAAGGATATAATAAACAGCCCCCCCCTTAAGGACGCCGTAAGGAAGGCCGAGCTGCAACTCAACGGCAGGGGAAGGGTGCTTGTCAGGCCTTCGGGAACAGAGCCGAAGATTCGTGTAATGGTAGAGGGGAGCGACAGGGAACTGATCCGGCGAGTGGCACAGAGGATTGCCAAGGCTATCCGGCAGACGGAAAGATAGCGCTTCAGCCCAACCGGAAATGTCCCCCCTCCAGATATACATATACCTGTCCCTTATATTGGGCATATGTGCATACACCGCTTCAGGCTTTTTCCCGGTCTTAACCACCCTCGCCTCTCTCTGCATCCTGCTGTACTTCATAAAGAATACAGGGAAACAGGCAGTCGTCCTGATCCTTCTGTTCATCTTCGGATTCTATTACGGCGCCCTGAAACACGATCCCTCACCCAATCTTCAGGAAACCAAACCGCCCCGGGAAACACGCTTCTCAGGTACCATCGCGGGGATGCCGATTAAAACCGAATATGGATATCTTGAACCCTTCAGTCTCTCAACCCCTCCGCTGAAGGGGGATGTATTCATTAATCTTCCCAAACCCTTTGGGCCGGGGACCTTCATTGAAGGAAACGCCAGGGTCACCCTTAAAGCAGGACACCTCAATCCCGGAATGCATTCCGGAAACACCTCTCTGTTTTTAACACCCCTGGGGGCTGTCGCCCTCTCCAGGAACAACTCCCCGGGGTTCATTCCCGACCGCCTGAGGTGGATGCTCTACAGCCGCTTCAACGAGGCCTTCTCCGGAGAAACGGCCGGTTTTCTCTCCGCCCTGATAATCGGACACCGCCAATACAGCGACAGGCTCTACAGGGACTATGCACGTCTCGGGCTTGCCCATCTCATGAGCATATCGGGCACCCACTTCGGCCTCTTCACCATACTTGTTTTCTCTTTTATAAGATTCTCCGCAAGGGCACTTCCATATCGATGGCTGATCAGGCTGACAGGCCGTATAAGCATAGACGAACTCGCCACCCTCCTCACCTTACCGTTAATTGTCTTCTATCTCCTCCTCTCAGGGGTGAGGATCCCGGCCCTGCGTTCATTTATCATGATAAACATATTCCTCTTCGGTCTCCTCATCGGCCGGAAGGGACAATGGCTCTACAGTATCCTCTTTGCCTTAACGGTTATACTGCTCATGGACCCCTCCTCCGCCTTTACCCCATCCTTTCAACTCTCCTTTGCCGCAGTGCTCTCAATAGGGTTGACCCTTGAGTTTGCTGAAAAGAGGCTCCCTCTTAACCGGGCAGGCCCCTTTACCGGGACACTCGTCAAGATACTACTCGTAACCATCGGCGCATCGGCAGGGACAATGCCCCTCGTCCTTTACTACTTTCACCGCCTCCCCGCACTCGGTATCGTTACAAACATGGTCTTCACCCCCCTTATCTGTTTCTTGATTCTGCCGGCAGGGATCATTGGAAGCCTCTTTTATCTCTTAACGGGGGTATTCCCCCTTGGGGGCCTCTTTGCCCTCCTTATCTCAAAGATCAACCATGTGGTCTCTTTCATCTCCAGCCTTGAAATGATTTCTTTTACCCTTCCAGCCTTTTCCGCCGCTGTTCTCATGCTCATTTATGCAACCGCAGGCTGCATGATAATGCGAAAGCGGAAGGCGTCGCTGATCTGCTTCAGTGTGCTGGCATTTAGCGTCATATACACCCTCCCGGCATACCTTGCCCCCGGACCAAGGGTCGTATTTCTCGATGTGGGTCAGGGGGATGCAGCCGTTGTTGAGACATCCGACGGGAAGGCGGTGGTCATAGACACGGGGCACACGGGCAGGGAGGTAATTAGTTACCTAAGATACAGGGGCGTCGGCAAGATCGACGCACTTGTGCTGAGCCATGCAGGCAGGGACCATGCAGGGGGACTGTGGAATATCCTGGACGAGTTCAGGGTCGGTGAGATATGGGACAACGGTCTTCTCATCTATCAGCCCGCTGTAGAAGACACCGTGGTCCACAGACAGCTAAAGGCAGGGGACATCCTCAAGACAGGCAGTGCAGGGTTTCTTGTTCTCCATCCCCGCAAGGGCTACTACAACACCTTCGGCGACGATGAGAACAACCGGTCCCTAGTCCTGAGATACACGGACAGGGGCATAAGCATACTTTTTACGGGAGACATTGAGGCCGACGGGGAACTCTCACTCCTGCGGCTCCCGAAATACCTCGGGAGCAGGGTCCTCAAGGTCTCTCATCACGGGAGCTATACATCGAGCAAACGGGGTTTCCTGGCCTCCGTCAATCCCAGGTATGCAATAATAAGTGCAGGGAGGTTTAACCCCTACGGCCATCCCCACCGGGGCACCCTCCGGAACCTCAAAGGCATACAACTGCACCGCACGGACCGGGAGGGGGCAATAGAGGTATCATCATACAACTCCGGGGAGATATCGATCAGCAGTTATGCCGATCACAAACTGAAAGAAACAGGGGGTCTGAACCTCATGGTGGAACTGGAAAACATCAAAAGGCTATTCCTTCTCTGGTAGGAAAGTAAGTCTCCGTCACAAGCCATTTAAGTCTCTCCTTCTCAAGGCTTATAAATACCGATTCGTACACATCCTCACTCCCCAGCAAAAAGACCTCTCCCGCCGTCTCCAGGGCCTTGACTTTTATGAGGAATCTGGCCTCTGCCTTTTTATCATTAACCTCCACCCTGAGGTTATCCACTTCAATCTCAAAGGATTCGGTCCTCTGAAAAAGGGACTTCAGGTTTTCTTTTATGGAAAGGTATGTAAAACCGTACCTGTCCCTGTAGTTATATGAAACGTGTGCCATGACCCTCTCCAGGTCCTTCCGAACAATCGCATCCCTGCCGTCATAGATGATTTTCCTTATCCTCTTTGTATCGGAAGGCAGGAACAGGTAGACCAGGAGCAGGGATACAAGAACCGGCACCGTAATGATTATTGCCTTTTTAGTCATTGTAGAAAACCATGCATTACAATAGAAAAAAAGGGCAGGTCATCAAAACCCGCCCTTTGCCGTTTCTGTTCATCCCGTCAGCTCAAACCACAGGGAGTCTTGAAAGGGCCTCCCTGATCTTCTCGTCAGGATATTCATAATCAACGAGTTTACCGTCAAGATAGTCTGCATAGGCCTGCAGATCGAGATAGCCGTGCCCGCTCAGGTTAAAGAGGATGGTCTTCTCCTTCCCTTCTTCCTTGCACAGAAGTGCCTCATCTATGACACATCTGATGGCATGGGCGGTTTCCGGAGCAGGTATGATGCCCTCCACACCGGCAAACATGAGTGCAGCCTTAAAGACCGGGGTCTGCGGGTATGCCCTTGCCTCGATCAGGCCATCGTGGTAGAGCTGACACACCAGGGGTGCGTCTGCATGGTACCTCAGCCCGCCCGCATGAATCCCGGGAGGAATGAAGTCATGACCGAGGGTGTACATCATCAGCAGCGGTGTAAGCCCTGCGGTGTCTCCAAAGTCATACCTGAACTCACCCTTTGTGAGGGTGGGACATGACGACGGCTCCACTGCGATGACCCTCAGATCCTTACCGTTTATCTTATCCCGGAGAAAGGGGAAACTCACACCGGCGAGGTTACTCCCGCCACCGCAGCATCCAATAATCAGATCAGGATAATCCCCCGCCATTTCCATCTGTTTTTTGGCCTCAAGCCCGATCACGGTCTGATGATGCATGACATGGTTGAGCACTGAACCAAGGGCATAGTTCGTATCATCGTGGCTTGCCGCATCCTCTACCGCTTCAGATATGGCGATACCGAGGCTTCCGGGGCTATCAGGATCTGTTTCCAGGATCTTTTTCCCTGACTGTGTAATATCCGTGGGGCTTGCATAGACGGATGCCCCCCACGTCTCCATTGCAATGCGCCTGTATGGCTTCTGGTTATAACTCACCCTTACCATATAAACCGTTACATCAATACCGAAGAGGCTTCCGGAGAGAGCCATGGCCGACCCCCACTGTCCCGCCCCTGTTTCTGTTGCAATTCTCTTGATCCCGGCCTGTTTATTATAGTAAGCCTGGGGAGTCGATGTATTAGGCTTATGGCTTCCTGCGGGACTTACTCCCTCGTACTTGTAATATATCTTTGCGGGGGTACCGAGTGCGGCCTCAAGACGGTGTGCCCTGTACATGGGACTTGGCCGCCAGAGGCTGTAAATCTCCAGGACCTCTTCCGGTATGTCAATCCAGCGCTCGGTGCTGACCTCCTGTTCAATGAGTGCCATCGGGAATATAGCAGAGAGGTCATCAGGACCCACCGGCTGTTTTGTTCCGGGATGAAGCGGGGGTTCCGGGGGGTTGGGCATGTCTGCCATGATGTTATACCACTGCCTGGGGATCTCCTTGTCCGACAGCATAATCTTTGTCTCTTTCATAGTTCCTCCCGAAGTTTTTTTAATTGCTACCCATTATACCAGATTCCTCGAAAAAGCTCGTTAATCCTGCTACCGATATCCCGGGGCTTCATCAGGGAGGTCCCGATAAGAAGGGCATCGATACCCTTTCCGTCAAGCATCTCCACATCATCCCTCGTCTCTATCCCGCTTTCACTCACTATCACCCTGCCGTCAGGTATATCCTTCATTATATCAACCGTTCTCCTCAGGTCGATATCAAGGGTCTCAAGGTCACGGTTATTGATACCGATAATTGGGAGGTCAAGAAGCAGCGCCGTATCAACCTCCTTGTAATTGTGCACCTCGAACAGGACGGAAAGGCCAAGCTCTGAGGCAAGACCGTAAAGTTCCCCGGCCTGGGAGTTGCTGAGGATGGACGCGATAAGCAGTATTGCATCCGCCCCGTAAGCCCTTGCCTCAAAGACCTGATACTCATCAAAGATAAAGTCCTTCCTGAGCACCGGGAGATCCGTGACACCTTTTATCCTGAGAATGTAGCTTATATCGCCCTGAAAATAGTCCTCCTCCGTCAAAACGGATATTGCCGAGGCACCCCCCTCAGTATAAATCCTGGATATGCCCTCGATATCAAAGTCCCGCCTTATCACCCCCCTTGAGGGCGATGCCTTCTTTAACTCGGCGATCAGCTTTATCCTCCCCCCTTGGGGGCGGGTTACGGCTCCCCTGAAATCACGGGCAGGTGCGGCGTCCCTGAGCCGTGCCTTTATCTCCTCAAACGGGACGGATGCCTTTGTATCCCTCAGACGGCCCTTCCGTCTCTCCACTATCTCCTGAAGCACGCCCATGCACGTAATTATACCATAGCCGTGCACATACGAGGTACGCGGCTATGGTTCAATTATCCCTCCCCCTATCACCAGATCCCCGTCATAAAAAACCACTGACTGGCCCGGTGCAGGTGCCCACTGTGGTTCGTCAAAGACAACCCTCACTCTCCCGGCACCTTCCTCAGGATAGAGGGATGCCGGCTCATCCCTCATCATGGACCTTATCCTTGCGGTAACCCGCTCCACGGGCCCGGTTATCCAGTTCAGGTCCCCCACAACCACCTCCTGCCCGAAGGCCGTCTCCCGGGGTCCCACATGGACCTCGTTCCTCTCTGCATCGATCCTTCTCACATAGAGGGGTTCTCCATGGGCTATGTTCAACCCCCTCCTCTGTCCCATTGTATAGTTATATATCCCGCGGTGTGTACCAAGCACCTCCCCCCCCGGCCCGATGATCGGCCCCGGCCTGGAGGCCTCCGGCATCAGATCTCTGATAAAGCAGGAGTAATCCTCCTCAATAAAACATATCTCGACGCTTTCCGGCCTCTTCACCGCGGGGAGATCCAAATCCCTTGCAATCTCCCGCACCCTGTCTTTCCTGTATGTGCCAAGGGGAAAGATGAGCCTTTTCAGTGTTTCCTCCTTAAGGACATAGAGGAAATAGGACTGGTCTTTCGAAGGGTCCACCCCCTTCATGAGGACATACCCGGCACCTCTTCTCTTAATCCGGGAATAATGGCCGGTGGCAATGAATTCCGCTCCGCTGTTTTCCGCCTCCCTCAGGAGACAGGGGAACTTGATATGGATATTGCAGAGGATACACGGGTTTGGTGTCAGGCCGCGGAGATAGGCATCAACAAAGGGATCTATCACCTTTTCCATGAAGTCGTCACGGACATCAACAGCCCGGTGCCTGATCCCGAGAAGTTCGGCGGTCTCTTTTGCCCCTTCAATGGCATCGAGGGAGCAACATGTACGCGGATTGAGCCTTGCCCTTGCCTCCCATAGAATGAAGCTCACACCCTCTACTTCATAACCCTCTTCTTTCAGGAGACAGGCCGTTACAGAGGAGTCAACCCCCCCGCTCATACCAACTACGACTTTTTTCATCAGTCATCAACAGGGAGATCCAGCTTGATATATAACTCCCTGAGTTGCTTGCCGTCCACAGGGGAAGGGGCGCCGCTTAAAAGACACACCGCCTTCTGGGTCTTTGGAAACGCTATCACCTCCCTTATCGAGTCGGCACCCGTCATGATCATTAGCAGTCTGTCCAGTCCGAGGGCTATGCCGCCGTGAGGAGGGGCGCCGAAGCGTAAGGCATCGAGAAGGAATCCGAACTTCTGCTGAGCCTCCTCTTCAGAGAGCCTCAGGAGTTCAAACATCCTCCTCTGCAGATCCGCTCTGTGAATACGGATACTCCCCCCTCCGATTTCGTAGCCGTTGAGAACGATATCATAGGCCTTGGCCTTAAGGGACGAAAGCCCTGTCCTGTCGTTTATTTCTTCATTAAGCATCCTCTCTACATCCTCATCGGCGGGTGATGTAAAGGGATGGTGCATCGCCTGAAACCGCTCTCCGTCGTCATCCCATTCAAGAAGGGGATAATCCACTACCCAACAGAACCTGTAACCATCCCCTATCAGGTTCTGCCTCCTTGCGATAGAGAGTCTGAGCCTGCCGAGCACATCAAGGGTAACGTCCTCGGAATCTGCTACAAAGAGCATCATATCCCCATCCCCGGCGCCAAGGCGGTCCGCCATCTCCCTGAGCAGGCCATCGGAAAAGAACTTCACAATCGGGGAATCAAATCCTCCGTCCTTCACCTTTATCCAGGCAAGCCCTTTGGCGCCATAGGACTGGGCCTCTTCCGTAAGCAGATCGATCTCCTTGCGGGAAAGACAAGCAAGTCCCTTACCGCACAGGCCCTTAACACGTCCCCCTGACTCGATGGCCCCGAGGAAGACCTTGAATGAGCCCTCACGGGCAAGATCCGCCATCTCGGCAAGTTCGAGACCGAATCTGAGGTCCGGCTTGTCAGTGCCAAACCTCTCCATCGCATCCCTGTACGTAAGCCTCTCCATGGGGAGTTCAATCTCAACACCCAGCACCTCTTTAAAGACATCCCCGATCATCCCCTCTACCATCCCTGTAACGTCATCCGCCTCAACAAAGGACATCTCCATGTCGATCTGGGTAAACTCGGGCTGCCGGTCCGCCCTCAGATCCTCATCCCTGAAACACCTGACGATCTGAAAATATCTCTCGATACCGGAACACATGAGTATCTGCTTGAAGAGCTGGGGTGACTGGGGAAGAGCAAAGAAGTGCCCCGGATTCACACGGCTCGGCACGAGGTAGTCCCTTGCGCCTTCCGGGGTCGACTTCGTAAGTATAGGGGTCTCAACCTCAAGGAATCCCTTCTTGTCAAGGTAGTCCCGTATCAGTTTTGTCACCCTGTGCCGAGTACTTATATTCCGAATCATCTCAGGCCGTCTGAGATCGAGGTATCTGTACTTAAGCCTTACCGCCTCGGAAACCTCATGGGTCTCTTCGAGCATAAAAGGCAGAGCGTCCGATTTTGAGAGCACTTCAAGGCTGCCGGCATAGACCTCGATATTCCCGGTGCTCATATCGGGGTTTTCCGTCCCTTCCGGCCTCCTTCTAACCTCTCCCCTTATCTTTATCACATACTCGGAACGGAGTGCATGGGCGAGTTCGTGGGCCTCTTTTGAAACATCGGGACTGAAGACAACCTGGATAATACCGCTCCTGTCCCGCAAATCAATAAAGATAAGTCCACCGTGGTCCCTCCACCTGAAGACCCATCCTGAAAGAATCCTCTCCTTTCCGATGTCGGACTCTTCAACCTCTCCACAGCCTCTGTCTCTGTACATTCCTTTTTATACCTCCAAATTTTTCGGGTCGGCAGGGTTACCGGCAAGCGAACAAACCGTCGCCTCCTCTGATTCATCTGTTTAACCGGATAAAAACGCCGAACACTCAATGGTTCGGGCAACAGCCCGTCAAGTTCAAACGTCTGTAGCGTCCGGCATGTCCAACCCGTACACTGTCCGGAATCAACCGTTTAGTTTAACACTTTTCTTCAGTCTTTTTACCTCTTCCGGGGTGAGGTACCGCCAATGTCCTGCCGGAAGGTCCCCAAGGAATATTCCATCAATCCTTATCCTTTTGAGCTTCAGGACAGGATGTCCCACCCCCTGAAACATCCTCCTTATCTGCCTCTTTCTGCCCTCATATATGGTCACCTCCAGCCAGGAGTTCCTCTCTGTCCCGGATATCCTGATCCTCTTTATACGTGCCGGGGCCGTAAGTGCATCCTCCAGCATGATGCCTCTGCGGACTTTATCCAGGTCCTCTTCCTCAATTATTCCCTTTGACTTCACAAGGTAGGTCTTCGGAATCTTATGGGATGGATGGATAATCCTGAAGGCAAGCTCACCGTCGTTTGTAATGAGCAAGAGCCCCTCAGAGTGAAAGTCAAGCCTTCCTACGGGATAGACCCTGAGCTTGACGCCCCTCAGAAACTCCCTGATGGTCAGCCTTCCCTCGGGGTCCTCCAATGTGGTAAGCACCCCCTTTGGCTTGTTCAGCATAAGGTATGTCTTTGGCTCAGGCTTGATAACCAGCCTGCCGTCGACCCTGATGTAGTCCCTTTCCGGGTCTGCTTTCATACCAAGGGTAACTACACCGCCGTTTACCTCGACACGGCCTTCCCTGATGATCTCCTCGGCCTTGCGTCTTGAGGCTATCCCCGCCTTTGAGAGTATCTTCTGTATCCTTTCTTCCATAACATTAATGATGGCGTCGCAAAAGGTCCATCGCACCGTATTTAGGAGCAAATTTGAGACTGATATTTTAACCTATCTTCACGTATTAAAGTTAGTCCCGTACTCCCGAATCCTCCGTTTGAGTCGTGGGTCAAATTGAGGACAGGCGGGCAATGGCTTTGAGCGGTTTCCAAACAATCGTTATGCTTCACCGGGAGGATGAAGCCGATTGACTTGGAGGGCGGTTTGCGGTTAATATTAAGTTATGAAGCATTCCGACTTTGTCCCCCTGCATTTACATACCGAATACAGTCTCCTTGACGGTGCTATCAAGATAGCGGAAGTTATTGAAAAAGCATCAGAATTCAGGATGCCTGCCGTGGCCATCACTGATCATGGGAACCTGTTCGGTACGGTAAAATTTTACAAGGCCGCTACAAAGGCCGGGCTGAAACCGATAATAGGATGCGAGGTCTATGTAGCACCAGAGAGCAGGTTAAAAAAGCAACAGAGCCCCGATGGAGAAACCGCCTTTCACCTTGTCCTTCTGGCAAGAAACCACGATGGCTACCGCAATCTGGTTACACTGGTCAGCCGGTCATATCTGGAGGGGTTTTATTATAAGCCCCGGATAGACCACGATCTTCTTGAGCAGTTCAGCGGCGGTCTGATCGGGCTCAGTTCCTGTCTGCATGGCGAGATCCCTTATCATCTGTCAAGGGGCAATACCGATAGGGCACGTAAGGCGGCATTGAGATATAAAGAGATACTCGGGCCTGAGAACTTCTTTCTCGAGCTCCAGGACAACGGGCTTAAAGCACAGTATGAGGTAAACAGGAAACTCTGCGACCTCTCCAGGGAACTCCATATCGGACTTGTCGCCACCAATGACTGCCACTACCTGACAAAGGAGGACTCCCGTGCACACGACATACTCCTCTGTATACAGACGGGAAAGACTATAAACACCAAGGAACGGATGAGGTTTGAAACCGACCAGCTCTTTTTCAAGAGTCCTGAAGAGATGAAGAGAGCATTCTCGGAGATACCGGAGGCAATCCTAAACACGAGAGAGATCGCTGAAAGATGCAACCTTGATTTCCAGCTTGGAAGAACCATGCTCCCAAGATTTGAAATTGAAGACGGGACGCCCCCCGAGGAGTATCTCCAGAGGCTTGCAGCAGAGGGACTCAGGGAAAAGTTCGGCGCCGCTACCCCGCCGGGGGCCTACATGGAAAGACTCAGCTATGAGATCGATGTGATCAGGAACATGGGGTTTGCCTCCTATTTTCTGATCGTATGGGATTTCATCAACTATGCACGTCGGAGGGGGATTCCCGTTGGGCCCGGCAGGGGCTCGGCCGCAGGAAGCCTCGTAGCATACAGCCTCGATATCACGGAGATCGATCCGATCAGGTACAACCTCCTTTTTGAGCGGTTCCTGAATCCGGAACGCATCAGCATGCCCGATATAGATGTAGACTTCTGCAAGGACAGGCGGGGTGAGGTCATAAGCTATGTTGCCGGGAAATACGGCGCTGACCAGGTTGCCCAGATAATTACCTTCGGAACAATGGCTGCCCGGGCCGTCATCCGTGATGTCGGCCGTGCAATGGACATCCCCTACGCCGAAGTGGACAGGATAGCCAAACTCGTTCCGGGTGGAATAAACGTCAAGATTCATGATGCGCTCAAAGCCGAACCCAAGCTGAAGGAGCTGTACGATACCAACCCGGCCATAAAAGAACTCATCGACATTGCCAAGAGGCTTGAGGGTCTGTCACGACATGCCTCCACACATGCTGCGGGGGTTGTTATCTCCCCCACTCCCCTTACAGACTACACCCCCCTATACAAGAACCCCTCTGAAGAAACGATCATTACCCAGTTTGACATGAAGTCCGTTGAGACGATGGGCCTGCTCAAGTTTGACTTTCTCGGGCTGAAAACACTCACCGTGATCGAAAAAACCCTGAAATACCTCAAGGCTTCGGGAAAGGATATCGATATCAAAACAATCCCACTCGACGACGGCAAGAGCTATAACCTCCTATCCTCCGGAAACACCACGGGTGTATTTCAGCTTGAGAGCTCCGGCATGAAAGACCTCCTTGTAAAACTCCAGCCCAACAGGTTTGAGGATCTTATCGCCCTTGTTGCGCTTTACCGGCCCGGTCCACTCGGCAGTGGAATGGATATAGACTTTATAAAACGGAAAAAGGGAGAAGAAAAAGTAACCTACGAGGTCCCCCAGTTGAAGGATATCCTCGATGAGACCTACGGCACCATACTATACCAGGAACAGGTAATGCGAATCGCAAACAAGCTGGCGGGATTTTCCATGGGACAGGCCGATATCCTGAGAAAGGCTATGGGAAAGAAACAGATGGACCAGATGGAGAAGCTCAGGGATGAATTTGTAAAGGGGTCGGTCGGTAACGGCATCCCTGAGCAGAAGGCGATAAAGATCTTCGAGACCATGGAATACTTCGCAAAGTACGGGTTCAACAAGTCACACTCTGCGGCCTATGCTTTTCTGGCCTATCAGACTGCATATCTCAAGACCCATTTCCCCGTGGAGTTTATGGCGGCAAACCTCTCGGAAGAGGAATCCACGGACAAGATCGTCAAGTTCATCAATGATTGCCGTTCGATGAATATCGATATTCTCCCCCCGGATATAAACCTCAGCAATCGCGAGTTCACAGTCGTCGGCAACTCAATCCGTTTTGGTCTCGATGCGGTAAAGGGGGTGGGTGGAGCAGCAGTGCAGCAAATCCTCGAAGCCCGGCAGGAGGGTATGTTTAACTCCATCGAGGACTTTGTGAAGCGGGTAGATACCAGGAAGGTCAACAAGAAGGTCATCGAGTCCCTTGTAAAGGCAGGTACGCTTGACACCATTGTGCAGCAAGACAAGGATGGTAAGGAGAGAACCGATTCAACACCGAAGATCAGGGCCGTTGCAATGGAGATGATAACGAACCTCATCGATAGCCGTAACAGGATGTCACTGTTCGGACAGCAGAGTTTTTTTGAGCAGTCATCCCATGATGAGGGTGTGACCCCCTGGACAGAAGAAGAACTGCTGAATGCAGAAAAGGAGACCCTTGGGTTCTATATCACGGGACATCCCATTGAGCGGTTCAAGAAATATCTCGGGATTATCGGGACTCAGAGTATCACCAACCTCGAACTCCTCGATGATCATGCCAACGTCATAATATCAGGTATAATAACCGTGCTCAAACGCACCCTCACAAAGGGGAAATCCGAGCCGATGGCAGCCCTTATAATAGAGGATGAAACGGGCCCCGTCGAATGTATTGCCTTTCCCGATGTCTATCGCAACAGCTCCGACATCCTTGTCAAAAACAACCTGATACTCCTTTTCGGGGTTACCGACAAGAGTGAAAAGGGGATAAAGGTCCTTGCAAGGGAAATAACAACTATTGAGGATGCATTCATTAAGGGCAATTTCAGGCTGGAACTTAAACTCGGAGAAGACAGGATAGAGGACGGTCTTCTCAGCAGCCTCAAGGGTACTTTCGACGGCGCACAGGGCAGTTGTCCCGTCTACATAAGGCTGCAGGGCCATGACTCGGAAACCGTCATCCTGACAGAGCATAATATTACACCTGATTTTGGTATAATTGACAGGTTGAGTGAACTTGTAGGAGAAGAGTCCTTGTTTTTGATACAGAACAACGGGGTAAAATACAGGAAGGCCCTCAGCAACACCACGTCTTAAGCACCTGTTTCAGTATGCGATACTATCTTGATTTTGAAAAACCGGTACAGGAACTCGATTTGAAGATCGAGGAACTGAAACGCCTGAGTAACGGCAGCGTTCACGGTACAAACAGTGAACTTCAGAGGCTCGAACAGAAGGCCGGGGAATTGCGGAAACATATCTTCTCACGCCTGACCCCCTGGCAGAGAACCCTGATTGCGCGTCATCCCGACAGGCCCTACACCTCGGACTATATCAGACTCTTAACAGACGATTTCATTGAACTCCACGGCGACAGGAAGTTCTCCGATGACAAGGCTATTATCGGCGGGATCGGCAGCATATCAGACACACGTCTTGTGATAATAGGTCACCAGAAGGGAAGGGGCACGAAGGAAAGAATAGTCCGCAATTTCGGCCAGCCCCACCCCGAGGGCTACAGGAAGGCATTAAGGCTTATGAACCTTGGTGTAAGATTCAAGCTTCCAATCCTTACATTTATTGATACTCCCGGTGCCTTTCCAGGGATCGGCGCTGAAGAAAGGGGCCAGGCAGTGGCCATAGCCACAAACCTCATGGAGATGTCTCTGATGAGGACACAAATAGTCTCCATCGTGATTGGTGAGGGGGGCAGTGGAGGGGCTCTTGCCCTCTCAGTTGCCGACAGGCTCTTTATGCTTGAAAACTCCGTCTATTCAGTTATATCCCCCGAGGGATGTGCCGCTATCCTCTGGAATAAGAACAGTAAGCTTGGCGCCAAAGAATATTCCCGTGCAGCTGAATCACTCAGGCTTACCGCCAGGGACCTCTTTGATATGAAGATCATCGACGGTATAGTTCCCGAGCCGATGGGCGGGGCACACATAAGACCCGAGAAGACAGCTGAGAATATCAAGGATACGCTTCTCAAGACCCTCAAGGACCTGCAAGGCATCCCCCTTGATGTCCTCCTGAAAGAGCGTTACGAAAAGCTTCTCAGGATAGGTGTCCGCTCCGGTACGGAACAGGGTTAAGAGCATCCAGAGCCGGGGTCTTTTATTGCAACTTGCAACAGAACAAGAATGATGGACTCGTAAAAAGTCCATAGTGTCGCGTCAACTCTCGATTGTCATTCCGGCTTGTCCGGAATCTAAGAGGAGTATGATTCCCGACGTAGCGGGAATGACAATTCAAACACCCCGACATTACAAGGTTGACACGACATTAGCATCGTTTGTTGGATTTTCAAGGATCATCCCCCAAAAAAGAGCGCAATATCTGAAGGAATCGCCGGGTTGTTGCAAAACTCAAAAAAACCGCCGGCCTGATAGTGTCGCGTCGACTCTCAATTGTCATTCCGGCTTGTCCGGAATCTAAGAGGAGTATGATTCCCGACGCAGCGGGAATGACAATTCAAACACCCCGACATTACGAAGGTTGACACGACAATAGCCTTATGGACACGAATTCAGAGAGGATAAAAAAGATACTTGATCTTCTTCGGGATTTAAAAGAGGCAAACAAGGAAATCCCCGTAATAGTCGAGGGTAAACGCGACAGAGAGGCACTCAGGGAACTCGGTATAGAGGGAGCTGTAATAGTGGTTCATTGCGGAAAAAGCATATACGACTTCTGTGAGGAAATACTCTCAAGGCACGACAGGTTTATCATCCTTACCGACTGGGATCAAAGGGGCGAAATGCTTTCAAGCAAGATCCGTTCCAACCTTAAGGGCCACCATGAAGGCTATGACATCTTCAGAAAAAGGCTGGCCACCCTCTGTCTTCCCGGGATCAGAGAGGTCGAGGACCTGCCGCGTCTGCTCAGGAGCAAATCCAATACCGGGCCCTCCTGATACCGAACTGCATTCCAAGAACTATTCCTCATTGCCCTCTTTTTTGCTTACGGAGCTCTTCGGCGGAGAACACGTCCCCTTAGGATCAGCAGCTCACGTGGGAATCCCGAGCCTTGGGAGCACAACCGTCTGCAGAAGAACCCAGAAGAGGGCTATAAATATCAGGATAAGGATATCCGCCATTGTTTAATCCTTTTTCTTGGATTTCTTTGAGCCCCCTGCAGCCTGGCGCCTCTGCTCATAGTCGACAAACTCAAGCACTGCCAGCGGTGCCTGATCCTTAAGTCTCGTCCTTGACTTGATAACCCTCAAATAACCGCCGTTTCGTTCCTTGAATCTCGGGGCTATCTCTGAGAACAGCTTGGCAACGGCAGTGCGGTTTGGAACGCGAGAAAGGGCAAGTCTCTTTGAATGCAAATCATCCTTTTTACCAAGAGTAACCACCTTTTCTGCAAGCCTTCTGACCGCCTTGGCCTTTGCCACGGTGGTCTCGATACGTTCATGGAGAAAAAGATTCACCATGAGATTCCTGAAAAGGGCCTTTCTCTGGTTGGCGGTCCTGCCGAAATGTTTCCTCTTTACCCTATGACGCATTCTTTTCAGCACCTCCTTCAGTCTTATACTTCTCAAGAGCTTCAGGGTCAATCTTCATCGCAAAACCGAGCCCCATCCTGTGAAGGATTTCCTTTATCTCGTTAAGGGATTTCCTTCCAAAGTTTTTTGTCTTAAGCATATCATGTTCACTCCTCTGGACAAGATCCGCCAGAATCCTTATGTTAGCGTTCTTAAGACAGTTGTATGACCTTACTGAAAGCTCAAGCTCATCTACCGACTTGAGAAGATTCTCGTTAAACTCTGAATCGTCAATGGTATATGTACCATCCCCCGACTCCTCGGGGTCCGCCATCTCCTCCTCGATTTCATCAAATACAAAGAGATCAAGGTACTCTATAAGTATACCTGCCGCCTTAGTAATTGCCTTGGGGGGTGTAATACTTCCGTCGGTCCATAGCTCAAAAACAAGCCTGTCATAATCTGTTGCCCTACCAACCCTTGCCTTCTCAACCCGGAAGTTCACCTTCCTGATTGGACTGAAGAGGGCATCGACCGAGACTATGTCTATCGACTGGTTTTTATCCTTATTCATTTCTGATGAGACATAGCCCCTGCCCCTATTCACATATAACTCCGCATGGAACTCGGCGCCCTTGTCAACTGTGGCAACAGGCAGATCCAGGGTCAGAACATCGAGATTTGCTTCGCACTGAATATCAGCTCCGGAGACCTTCTTTGGACCGGTTATATCAATCCTGGCAATACGCGTTGAATCCCCATCCATCTTGAATCTTATCTTCTTCAGGTTCAGGATTATATCGACCATATCCTCTTGAACCCCCTTTATGGCCTGGAATTCATGGAGCACACCCGGCAGCTTTACCTGGATTATTGCAGCGCCTTCAATGGAAGACAGCAACACCCTTCGGAGGGAATTTCCAATGGTTGTTCCATATCCACGCTCAAAGGGCTCAACGGTCAGTTTCCCGTATGTGTCCGTGAGGGTTTCCTCTTCAAAGGCTATCTCTTGAGGAAATTGAAAGCCTATTGTCTTTAAACTCATAGAGCCTCCCAATCATTATTTACATTAAAATAAAAACTCATTGCCACTGACGGCAGAACAATCCCTGTTAACAAAAAGACAGCATCTTATTTAGAATAAAGCTCCACAATCAGACTCTCTTTGACCGTCAAAGGGATCTCCTCCCTCGTTGGAATGCTCAGGACCTTCCCCCTGAAGTTCTCCGGATCAATCTCCAACCACACTGCCAGCCCCCTGTTTTCAATCTTGGAGAGACTTTCCTGAACGAAGGGAATAGCCCGGCTGGCTTCTTTTACCTCCACCACGTCTCCAACCCTTACCCTGAAGGATGGTATATTCACCTTCCTGCCGTTAACCCGGATATGCCCGTGGTTTACAAGCTGTCTTGCCTGCCTCTTGTTGGAAGCAAAGCCCATGCGGTAAGCTATATTGTCAAGCCTTAACTCAAGGAATTGCAGCAGCATCTCGCCCGTAACCCCCTTCCTCTTCTGGGCCTCTGCAAAGTACTTCCTGAATTGTCTTTCCAGGACACCGTACATCCTCTTTACTTTCTGTTTTTCCCTGAGCTGAAGCCCGTAGTCACTTGTCTTGGAACGTGACGTACCATGCTGACCCGGCGCATACTTCCTTCTCTCAAAGGCACACTTATCGGTAAAACACCTGTCACCCTTCAGAAAAAGCTTTTCTCCTTCACGTCTGCAGAGCCTGCAGAGCGAGTCCCTGTATCTTGCCATCTACACCCTCCTTCTCTTTGGAGGCCTACACCCGTTATGGGGAACAGGTGTAACATCCTTTATAATGTTAATATCAAGACCCGTTGCCTGTATTGCCCGTATAGCGGACTCCCTGCCGGCGCCTGGGCCTTTGACATATACATCGATATGTTTCATCCCCATATCCATGGCCCTTTTAGCTGCATTCTCTGCCGCAACCTGGGCTGCATAGGGTGTGCCCTTCCTGGAGCCCTTGAATCCAAGGCTTCCGGCACTGACCCATGCGATAACATTTCCACCTTTATCTGTAACAGTAACTATTGTATTATTAAAAGTCGTCTGGACATGAGCCACTCCATAGGGCACATTCTTCTTATCTTTCTTCGGTCCCTTTCTTCTCCTTCCGGCCATTATTTACCTCCCTTCCTCTTTCCACCGACTGTCTTCTTGGGTCCTTTACGTGTCCTGGCGTTCGTCTTTGTACGTTGCCCCCTGGCGGGAAGCCCCAATCTGTGTCTGAACCCGCGATAACAACCGATGTCCATAAGTCTCTTTATATTAAGTGAAATCTCTTTTCTGAGTTCACCTTCGACTGTATATTTATTGTCAATAATCGATCTAATCTTGACAATCTCATCGTCCCTCAAATCCTTCACCCTCGTGTCGGGGTTCACCCCGGTTTCTTCAAGTATCCGCTTTGAGAGGGTTCTTCCTATACCAAAAACCCTCGTAATGCCTATCTCAACCCGCTCATTCTTTGGCAAATCCACTCCGGCTATTCTGGCCATGCCGCCTCCTTATCCCTGTCTCTGCTTATGCTTAGGATTTTCACAGATAACCCTTACAACACCTTTGCGCTTTATTACCTTACATTTTGCACACATAGGTTTTACCGATGCCCTTACCTTCATATCTCCTCCCTTTATCAGTATCGGATGTTTAATGCTTACCCTTACGGAACATCACAGGCATGCCTTACTCAACACCCGATCATAGAGATTATTTGTATCTGTAAGTAATCCGCCCTTTTGTAAGATCATATGGGGAGAGTTCAACCAGAACCTTGTCACCGGGAAGTATTTTTATGAAATGCATCCTCATCTTCCCGGAAACGTATGCTAATATCTCCTGTCCATTGTCAAGCTTGACCTTGAACTTCGCATTGGGAAGGGCCTCTAAAATGGCACCCTGAACCTCTATGTTATCTTCTTTTGGCATATAACTGAATATTGTACATCCTTTCCTACCATTTAGTCAATATTTCCGCGCCATCCTTATATATAACTATCGTGTGCTCAAAGTGGGCGGAAAGCTTACCGTCAGACGTCTTGGCCGTCCAACCGTCATCGAGCAGGAATACCTCATGGGTCCCCTCGTTGACCATGGGTTCAATCGCTATGGTCATCCCCGGTTTTAATCTTGGCCCCTTGCCCGGGGGGCCAAAGTTTGGAATCTGGGGATCCTCGTGTAGCGCCCTGCCGACTCCATGACCTACAAAGGCCCTCACTACCGAATACCCGTTTGACTCGACAAACCTCTGTATGGCGTTTGAGATATCGGTCAGTCTGTTATTTGCCCTTGCCTTCTCGATTCCGGCGTATAGGGACTGTTCCGTAACCTGCAAAAGCCTCCGGATCTCATCGGTGATCTTTCCCACGGGGATGGTTACCGCTGCATCGCCTATATACCCCTTGTAGATTACACCGAGGTCTATGCTTACGATGTCACCTTCCTCTAATTTCCTGCCGACCGAGGGGATGCCGTGAACTACTTCGTCATTAACTGATGTACATATGCTTGCGGGGTACCCCCTGTATCCTTTAAAGGCAGGGATACCTCCCCGGCTGCGTATGATATCCTCCGCAACCTGCTCAAGTTCCTTGGTGGTAACGCCCGCTGTAATGATTGAACGAATGGCCTCTATAGCCCCGGCCACAATTTCCGAGGCCTTGGCCATCTTTCGTATCTCTTCTTTAGACTTTATGAGTATCACTAAGAAATCAAACCTGAAATAATCACAGGCAAGGGGGTAACCGTTCCGCCGTTACCCTCTCCTGCCACGCGTCTTCCCCTTGCTAAGAAAGCCCTCATAGGAACGCGTCAGGAGATGAGACTCGATCTGGGACACCGTATCCAGTGCAACACCGACAACTATCAGTAGCGAGGTCCCTCCAAAGTAAAAGGGCACGTTAAAATTCTTGATCAGCAGGGTGGGAAGGACACATACGATGGAAAGGTAGATCGCCCCGATAAATGTGAGCCTCGATAAAACCCTGTAAAGATAATCTGCGGTCTTCTGCCCCGGTCTTATACCCGGGATATACCCACCGTACTTCTTCAGATTATCGGCAACGTCCACGGGATTAAATATAATTGCCGTATAAAAGTAACTGAAAAATATTATCATCCCTACATAAAGCGTCGTATAAAGAACCGTCCCGGGAGAGAGTTGCCGGGCAAATCCCTGCACCCAGGGGATTGAAATAAAACCTGCAATGGTGGCGGGAAACATAATGATCGACGATGCAAATATAGGGGGAATCACTCCCGATGTATTGACCTTAAGCGGAAGGTGTGTTGACTGCCCTCCATAGACCTTCCTTCCAACCACCCTTTTTGCGTACTGAACCGGTATCTTGCGCTGCCCTTTTTCTATAAAAATTATCGCTCCTATTACAAAGACCATCATTGCTATCATAAGTATGAAAAATATTATCGAAAGTTCCCCTGCCTTAATCAGCCTTGTTGTGCTTATTATTGCATTGGGAAGTCTTGCAACAATGCCTGCAAATATAATAAGGGATATCCCGTTACCTATCCCCCTTTCCGTTATCTGCTCACCAAGCCACATTATAAAGGCAGTGCCTGCTGTGAGCGTTATCATGGTCATCAGCCTGAAACTCCATCCGGGGTTCTGAATAAATGCCCCCTGACTCATACTCTCAAGACCTACAGCTATACCAAAAGACTGAACAGCACTAATAAAAACAGTCCCGTAACGCGTATACTTTGTGATCTTTTTCCTTCCCTCCTCACCCTCCTTTGCAAGTTTGCCTATTGCAGGGACAACAACGGTCAGAAGCTGGAGGATGATAGAGGCACTGATGTAGGGCATGATACCCAGGGCAAAAATCGTCATCCTCGATAGCGCACCGCCTGAGAAGATATCAAAAAAGCCCATGAGCGCCCCACCCTTTGCGGTTAGAAACTTGCTGAGTTCTTCACCATTGATACCAGGGGTGGGTATATGGCATCCGATCCTGTAAACGGCAAGGAAGGCAAGCGTAAAAAATACCCTGTTCTTTAACTCCTCGATCTTTAAAATGTTCTGGAAGGATGAGAGTACGCCCAATTAAATCACCTCGGCCTTTCCACCTGCGGACTCTATCTTCTTGAGTGCGGAAGCACTAAAGGCATGGGCCTTGATGGTAAGCGGCCTGCTCAGATCGCCATTACCAAGGATCTTGATCCTGCTCTTGCTTTTTGAAAGAACTCCCCGTTCAATCAACAACTCGGGGGTCACTTCATTCATATCCTCTACAAGAGCGGACAGCCTTTCAAGGTTTATTACAGTATAGTCCCTTCTGAAGGGATAGTTCCTGAATCCGCGTTTAGGCAGCCTTCTGTGGAGCGGCATCTGCCCTCCCTCAAAACCGGGACCCTTTGTGCCGCCGGATCTTGCCTTCTGCCCCTTGTGTCCCTTGCAGGAAGTCTTCCCGTGGCCTGAGCCCGGACCCCTTCCGATACGCTTGTTTCTTTTCCTGCTGCCGGCTGCGGGTTTTAAATCATTTATCTTCATACTACCTCCAAACAATAATTGACTGCTTCAAAAACCAGGCCACTGATGCCTGGATCCCCTGCCCTGACGTCACGCCTCAAGCCTCCCGGATTTCCACAAGGTGAGGGACTTTATTGATCATGCCTCTTGTAACAGGATCATCCGGCTTGATCACGGAATGACCTATCTTCCTGAGCCCGAGACTTCTCAAGACCCTCCTGAGCTTTTCAGGATTACCTGCATAACTTCTCTTTAGTGTCACCTTAAGCATTCCTCTGGGCCTCCCCATGTGTATCTTCGGGCAACTTACCCCTTAACCTCCTGACGGTATCGGGATCCTTCAGGTTCAGCAACCCATCTATTGTGGCCTTTGCCTCATTAAAGGGATTATGGCTCCTTAACGACTTTGCCACTATATTCTCAATCCCGGACACCTCGAGGACCGATCTCACGGCTCCACCGGCTATCACACCGGTACCCTTGGGGGCAGGTTTCAGGAGAACTTCACCGGCGCCATGCTTACCTATTATGGAGTAGGGTATCGTTCCGTTTTTGAGCGGAAACCGGACGAGCATCTTCTTCCCCTGCTCAATTGCCTTCTTGATTGCATCAGAGACTTCCGAGGCCTTACCCTTTCCAAGCCCCACTATACCGGCTCCGTTGCCGATAGCTACAAGGGCAGTGAATGAAAACCTCCTTCCACCTTTAACGACCTTTGACACTCTATTTATAAATATTACCTTCTCCTGTAGTTCCAGCTCCGATGAATCAATCCTCTGCACCATGCCTCCTTTAAAATCGTTATACTTTATCAGGTGATTATCACAGCAACCGATAACGGTTAATTAAAATTCAAGCCCGCCTTTACGTGCTGCATCTGCAAGGGCCTTGATCCTTCCGTGATATTTAAATCCGCCTCTGTCGAAAACCACGGTCTTAACACCCTTTTCAACCGCCCGTTTTGCAATCAGCTGCCCCACAAGCCTCGCAGCCTCTATGTTCCCGCCATGCTTGATCTCACCCTTGATGTCCCCGTCCAACGTCGATGCCGCAACAACCGTCCTGCCGGCCATATCGTCGACTATCTGGGCATATATATGATTAAGAGAACCATACACGGAGAGCCTCGGCCTCCCGGGGGCGCCAAAGACCTTCTTTCTTGTTCTCCTTTTTCTCCTCTGTCTTGCCTGCTCTTTGGTCCTTCTCAACTTAATCTCCTCCAGGGTTTATTTATAATCGAACGAACCGGTCTTTAAACGGAATTACTTTGCCGCCTTGCCGGGCTTGAGTTTCAACCTCTCCCCTGCGTACCTGATGCCTTTACCCTTATACGCGTCGGGCGGTCTTAATGACCGTATATTTGCCGCCACCTGACCTAACAACTGTTTATCAATACCCGACAGTGTAATCTTAATCGGTCTTGCCTTATGGTCTACCTGGGCCGATATTCCCTTGGGGAGCGGATACTCAACAGGGTGTGAAAAACCAAGAGAAAAAACGAGGGTATCCCCCTTGAGGTCGGCTTTGTACCCAATGCCGACTATCTCAAGGGCCTTGGTATAGCCCTCACTTACACCCTTGACCATATTGGCAATAAGGCTCCTTGATAGACCGTGGATGGCCCTTTTCTGTTTTGTATCATCGGGCCTTTTAACAACGAGCCTGTTTTCTTCAATGCTTATATCCATAGCAAGGGGAGCATCCCATGAAAGCTCACCCTTTGGCCCCTTTGCCTTTATTAGGGTTCCATCAATACTGATCTCGACTTCCCGGGGTATATCTATAGGTTTTTTCCCAACCCTTGACATCTCGTCTTCTCCTTATGCCTAAATATGTTACTTGGTAATGATAAATTCCGAACTACTACCAGACATAGCAGAGCAACTCTCCGCCGATTTTCTCTTTATGGCATGTCCCGTCGCTCCGCACGCCTTGCGGGGTAGTTAGAATTGATACACCTATACCACCCATGACCCTGGGTATATCACGATAGCCGACATAGACTCTTTTCCCGGGCTTGCTGACCTTTTTGAGCCCTGAAATCACATTTACCCCATCTACATACTTAAGGGATATCCTCAGGATTCCCTGCTTCCTGTCCTTTATGATCTTGTAGGCCCTGATAAGACCTTCTTCCTTCAGGATCTTGGCAATATCAAGTTTCATCCTTGATGCGGGTATATCCACCTTTTCCGCCTTCACCATTATTGCATTCCTGATTCTTGTCAACATATCGGCTACTGGATCACTTACCATCTCTCATCTCCTACCAACTTGATTTTGTTACACCCGGGATCATCCCCTCATGGGCGAGTCTCCTGAAACAGATCCTGCAGAGACCGAACTTCCGCAAATAACCACGGGGGCGACCGCATACCCTGCATCTGTTGTATGCCCTGACCTTGAATTTTGCTGTTCTCCTGTGCTTTTCTATCAAACACTTTTTTGCCATTACAAAGCTCCCTTGTCGAATTAACCTCTACTGCCTGAAGGGCATCCCGATTGTCTTCAGCAGGGCCCTGCCCTCTTCATCGGTCTCTGCCGTGGTACATATAATTATATCAAACCCGTGGACCATCTCAACCTTCTCATAGTCTATCTCGGGGAAGATATACTGTTCCTTTACACCCATTGCATAATTTCCCCTCCCATCGAAGCTCTTCGACGGCAGCCCCCTGAAGTCCCTTATCCTCGGGATGGCTATGCTTATGAGTTTATCAAGAAATTCATACATCCTGTCACCCCTGAGTGTAACCATGCATCCCACGGGCATGCCTTTCCTTAGCTTGAAACCGGCAATGGACTTTTTTGCCTTTGTGATAACGGCCTTCTGACCGGCTATCATCGTGAGTTCCTTCTGGGCATTATCAAGCAGTTTGATGTTGTTGATGGCCTCACCAAGCCCCACATTCAGCGATATCTTCTCCAGCCTCGGAATCTGCATGACGTTATCATAGGCAAACTCCTTCATCATCTGCGGCATTGCCTCTTTAAAATACTTCTGCTTCAGTCTTGGGATATACCTTCCTTCAGCCATTACCGGTCTATAACCTCCTTACACTTCTTACAGGTCCTTAGCTTGCGCCTGTCCTCCATAATCTGCTTGCTTATCCTCGTAGGCCTCCGGCACCTGGGACAGACCAGCATTACATTTGAGATATGTACCGGGCCTTCCTTCTCGATAATGCCTCCCTGGCTGTATTTCCTCGATGGCTTCATATGCCTCTTTATTATATTTATCTTCTCTATGATTACACGTTCCTTTTTGGATTCTACAGACAGAACCCGGCCTTCCTTACCCTTCTCTTTGCCGGATATTACCATTACCTTATCGTCTTTCTTTATTCCCAGATTCATAATGCCTCCTATAAGACCTCCGGTGCCAAGGAGATGATCTTGGTAAACTCCTTCCACCTCAATTCCCTTGCAACAGGCCCGAACACCCTTGTACCAACAGGCTCTCCCTGAGGATTAATTAACACACAGGCGTTCTGGTCAAACCTTATATATGTACCGTCCGGTCTTCTTGTTTCCTTCCTTGTCCTGACAACCACTGCCTTGGCCTTTGAGCCCTTCTTGACATTACTATCAGGGACAGCCTCTTTCACACTGACAACGATAACATCACCAACCCGTGCATACCTCCTCCTGGAACCACCAAGAACCCTTATACACAGGACCTTCTTTGCACCGGAATTGTCAGCAACATCAAGTAAGCTCTCTACCTGTATCATCGCAGCATTCTCCCTATCGCATCCATATATTTATTAAACAACCGTCAACATCAAGAGACCACTCGGTTACTGCCGTCCCTTGTTCATCACATCGAGTACCACCCAGCGTTTTGTTTTACTTAAAGGTCTCGACTCGATAATCTTCACCATGTCCCCGGCCTTGCAGCGGTTCTCTTCATCATGGGCCTTGAACTTTGAAACCCGCTTTATATACTTCTTGTAAAGCGGGTGCTTATAAGGACGGGTGACGGCAACGGTTACCGTCTTGTCCATCCTGTCACTGATAACCTTCCCTACAAAAACCTTTTTAGGCATACCTACCTCTCTTGCTTGCTCTCCTTTTCGGTTATTATCGTCAGCATCCGTGATATATCCTTCCGGACAGCAGTTATTCTCTTTGGATTCTGTATCTCTCCCGTTGCCTTCTGAAACCTCAGATTAAAGAGTTCCCTGCGGAGGTCCGCCTCTTTCTGACGGATTTCTTCAACGGTCATATTCCTTAACTCCGACGGTCTCAAATCACTGCCTCCTCTCTCTTGACAAACTTCGTAGCAACAGGCAGCTTTTGTGAAGCCAGCATTAAGGCCTCGCGGGCAAGCTCTTCAGGAACCCCGGACATCTCATAGAGAATCCTTCCCGGCTTAACTACAGCCACCCAATACTCGGGGTTACCTTTACCCTTACCCATCCTCGTCTCAGCCGGTTTCTTTGTAATAGGTTTGTCGGGAAAAATCCTGATCCAGAGCTTGCTTCCTCTCTTAACATGACGTGTAATGGCCACCCTGGCAGCCTCGATCTGTCTGCTCGTTAGCCATCCGGGTTCAAGCGCCTTCAGCCCGTAGCGGCCAAAAACGACAGTGGAACCCCTGTATGCCTTACCGGTCATACGTCCTTTCTGTTTCTTGCGGTATTTAACCTTCTTCGGCATTAACATAGTCAATAACTCCTTCCGTCCGTTACAGGCTACACATCACAAATCACGAGACAATTACATCCTTGAGGATAACTCCACGACTCGCAAGCTGTAACCTGAAGCCGACAACCACCTTACCCGGCCTACTCACTCCTTGGCAGGAGGCAGGACTTCTCCTTTGTAAATCCAGACCTTTACACCAATAATCCCGTAAGTAGTCTTCGCCTCTGCAAAACCATAATCTATATCTGCACGGAAGGTATGGAGGGGCACCCGCCCTTCCCTGTACCATTCCCGCCTGGCAATCTCGGCCCCTGCAAGCCTGCCGGCGGACTGAACCCTTATCCCCTGGGCGCCGAACCGCATGGCTGAAGCAACCGCCTTCTTCATTGCCCTCCTGTAGGCAACCCTCTTCTCGAGCTGGAGACATATATTTTCAGCTACAAGCTGTGCATCGAGTTCCGGCTTCCTTACCTCTTTTATATCGATCGTCACCTGCTTGCCGATCATACCCTCTATGTCCTTCTTAAGCTTCTCCACCTCGGCCCCTTTCTTACCGATAATGATTCCGGGACGTGCAGTGTGAATTATCAAACGGACCTTTTGCCCTTCCTTTTCTCCGACACGCTCGATCTCGATCATTGCAATGCCGGCGTGGTAGAGACGGCTTTTTATATAACTCCGTATACTCAGATCCTCGTAAAGCTGATCATCATATCCCTGCTCCCTGTACCAGCGAGAGTTCCATGTCCTTATTATCCCGATCCGGTTACCTATCGGATGGATCTTATGTCCCAAAATGTACCCCCAATCGTCGATTCATTATTATCATTATCATTATCCACCGTCCATTGAAGACTAACCTGGTGCAGAAAGCACCAAATCTTAAATAATTATTCCTCTTCTTCCTCTGCAAGAACGACCGTTATATGACTTGACTTTTTCTTGATTACATTTGCACGTCCCATGGCGCGGGCCCGGAGCCTCTTCATTACCGGACCTTCATCCACATAAGCCCTAACAATCCTCATGTCCTCAGGCACGGCCACATCCTTCTGCTCGGCGTTTGCCATTGCGGAACGGAGAAGCTTCTCCACAAACTTTGCACCACGGTAAGGCATAAACTGCAACGATACCATGGCCTTGCCGGCCTTTTCTCCCCTTATGAGGTCAATCACACGCCTTGCCTTCCTCGGCGTAATCTTTGCGTGTCTCAACATGGCTCTTGCTTCCATATTACTTACCCTTTACCTTGGTTTTTTTCTCGCTTCCTGAATGTCCCCTGTATGTCCTTGTGGGGGCAAACTCACCGAGTTTATGCCCAACCATATTCTCCGTCACATATACAGGAATAAACTTGTTACCGTTGTGAACCGCAAAAGTAAAACCAACAAACTCAGGGAGCACTGTAGACCTGCGGGACCATGTCTTGATGATCTTCTTCTCTCCGTCGTCCAACAGCTTCTGAACTTTACTCATCAGTTTTGGATCAATATAGGGACCCTTCTTTAGAGACCTTGGCACCTATGCCTCCTCATTTTCTTCTCTTTATTATGTATCTGTCTGTTTTCGGGTTCTTCCGGGTCTTAACACCTTCCGGCTTTCCCCATGGAGAACAGGCCGGTCTTCCACCGGAGCTTCTGCCCTCACCACCACCAAGGGGATGATCAACGGGATTCATAGCGACACCACGAACACTTGGCCTCCGGCCAAACCATCTCCTTCTGCCGGCCTTCCCATAATTAATATTCTCATGGTCGACATTACTCACCTGTCCAATAGTCGCCATACAGTTGATCGGAATCAACCTCACCTCACCGGAGGCAAGCTTGACCTGACCGAACTTACCGTCCTTGGCAACAAGCTGGGCCTGTGCCCCGGCGCTCCTGACAAGCCTGGCCCCCTGCCCCGGCCTCAATTCAACATTGTGGATAAACGCACCAAGCGGCAGATTCTTCAAGGGAAGTGCATTACCGATCTTCAGCTCGGCCTCAGGCCCTGACACCACCTCGTCATCTACCTTGAGCCCATGGGGTGCAATAATGTATCGCCTTTCACCATCGGCATATTTGAGGAGAGCTATCCTCGCCGTCCTGTTGGGATCATACTCTATAGTCTGCACCTTTGCAGGAATGCCCTTTTTGTTCCGCTTGAAGTCTATGATCCTGTATGTTCTCTTGTTACCTCCACCCCTGCACCACGCCGTAACCCTGCCGGTATTGTTCCTCCCGCCCGTCTTCTTCAGGGAGACACACAACGGCTTATGCGGCTTGCGGGTGGTGACATCCTTGTAGTCATCCACCGACATGAACCGTCTGCCTGGTGAGGTTGGTTTATATAGCCTGATACCCATCGTTATACCCCTTCAATAAAGTCTAATTTCTCGCCTTTCCTGAGAGTTATAATTGCCTTCTTCATTGCCGGGGCTCTCCCCTCTGAACGACCCCACTTTTTCTTCTTGCCGCGGACGTTTATTGTGGCAACCTTCACAACCGTCACATTAAACAACTCTTCAAAGGCCTTCTTTATCTCTATCTTGTTTGCGTCCCTGTTTACCTCAACCAACAGTTTATTCCCGGTCTCCTTAAGATAGGTAGCCTTCTCAGTAAAAAGCGGTCTCTTTATCACGTCATAAGCGGCTCTCATCCCCACACCTCCCGTATCTTTTCCAGGGCATCCTTCGTGACAAGCACATGCTCATGAACAAGGAGTTCATAGGTGTTTATATCAGCGGCCCGCATAACGCTAACTCTCGGGATATTTCTTGCCGAAAGATATACGTTTTCGTCCTTGTCAGGCATGACGACAAGCACCTTTTTATCATTGATTCCAAAATTTCTCAGAACCGCTATCATATCCTTGGTTCGCGGCTTTTCAAAGGATAATGCATCCACCACCACAAGATTGCCTTCTGCAAACTTGACACTGAGTGCCGTCTTTAAGGCCTTCCTCTTCTGTTTCTTGGGCATCCTGTATGAGTAATCCCTTGGATGTGGACCGAAAATAACACCGCCGCCCTTCCATAAGGGAGAACGGTTAGTCCCATGCCTTGCCCTACCGGTATGCTTCTGACGCCAGGGTTTTTTGCTTCCTCCCCTTACCTTCCCCCGTGTCTTCGTTGCATGCGTCCCCTGACGCTGATTTGCGAGGTAGTTTACTACAGCGGCATGCAATAATGAGGTCTTAATCTCAAGACCGAATATGCCCTCCGGCATCTCAATCTTTTCTACCACACTATTGTTTCTGTCCTTTACTTCTACCCCTGGCATATTCAATCTTCCTTCCTTAGTTCTATATAGCTTCCATTATGTCCGGGTATTGCACCCTTTATAAGGAGCAGGTTTTGTTCGGGTCTTACATCCAAAACGGTCAGGTTCTTTACCGTTACACGCTCGCCTCCGGTCCTGCCCGGCATGCCTTTATTCTTCCACACCTTCGAAGGAAATGCACTTGCGCCTATGGAACCGGGCGCCCTATTGAACATCGAACCGTGAGAACCGGGGCCACCCCCATAGTTATGCCTCTTCATGACACCCTGAAAACCCTTTCCCTTGGATACTCCACTTACAGCTATGCGATCGCCCTTCTGAAACCGCTCAACAGTCACCTCGTCGCCGACGCTCAGTTCAGCCGACCTGAATTCCCTTAAAAGCCTGTAAGGCGGCAGGTCAGGCTTTTTGAAGTGACCCGTCATGGGCTTATTCACCTTCTTCTTCTTTTTGATTTCATCGAATCCAAGTTGTACGGCATCGTAACCATCGCTCTTTTGAGTCTTTACCTGCAGGACCCTGCAGGGTCCTGCCTCGACAACCGTTACAGGGGTTACCACCCCTTTCTCATCAAAAACCTGAGTCATACCGAGCTTTTTACCGAGGATACCCGTCATAGCTTAATCTCCACATCCACTCCTGCTGCAAGTTCAAGCTTCATCAGCTCATCCACAGTCTGGGGTGTGGGTTCGTATATATCTATAAGCCTCTTATGAGTCCTTATCTCAAACTGCTCCCTTGACTTCTTATCAACATGGGGTGATCTGAGCACGGTAATTTTGTTTATCATCGTAGGCAGTGGCACCGGCCCGGCAATTCTGGCGCCGGTCCTCTTTGCCGTCTCCACGATCTCTTTCACGGACTGATCCAGTACCCTGTGATCATATGCCTTTAGTTTTATTCTTATTTTCTGGTTCATAATCTCCCTACTCAAGGATCTTGGTGACCACACCGGCACCGACCGTGTGTCCACCTTCCCTGATTGCGAATCTCAATCCATCTTCCATCGCTACCTCGGTTATCAGATCCACCTTCATATTTACGTTGTCTCCGGGCATTACCATCTCTATCCCCTCGGGAAGCTCCACCACTCCCGTTACATCCGTCGTCCTGAAATACAACTGCGGCCTGTATCCATT